>CAOKWI010000104.1 GCA_948473115.1 uncultured Lachnospiraceae bacterium
CGATAGGAAATTCTGTCCTGGCCGGGGAAGAATGCGAAGCATTCTTCGAAGTGCCGCTTGCGGCACTTTTTTAACGCTGGTCAGGGAATTTGTGGAAATCCTTTAAGCGCCCATATTCTTCATCGGTGATGGAAAGCACGGTTCCGTGCTTGAACCCGTAGGGGAAGGAAAAGGATTCATCGGAGCGCACGAAGACACCGCTCTGCAGGCTGTCTGCCAGGAATGGCACATAGCCCTGTCCTTCCGCGCTGCATCCATAGTAATCAAGCAGCAGGCACCATCTGCCGTCCGCTGTGACAAAGGCAGTGGGCGCCTCGTATTTTCCCTGTTCCAGATCTTCCATACATTTGTCAAAGCTTTCCACCCTGGTAAAGGGGCCGGTGGCGTGGGCGGATGTGACCAGGATCACATGGGCGGGATCGCCCTCACTTTTCAGGAAGCAGTAATAGTTCCCATTCTCCTCATACATGGCGGAGTCGATCACAGGGCCGCCGTCCTCCTTGCGGTAGAGCAGCTGCGGTGCGGAAAAAGTCTCAAAATCCCTGGTGCGGCTGTAGTAAATGCCCTTTGGGCCGAAACCGTTATCGGCGTGGGAGGAGGACCAGTGGACAATGTAATCGTCGGCTTCTTTATCAAAAATGATATCAGGCGCCCAGAGACAGCCAAAGTTTTCATCTCCCAGACGGAGCATCTTCTGATCGCCCCAGTGGATCAGGTCTTCGGACTGCCACATGACAAGGCATTTGCTGCCGTTTCTCGACACTTTTTCCCAGGAATTTTCATATTGGTAAGGCATACCGTAGGCAAGGCTCAGATCCGTTGCCAGTATGACAAATCTGCCATCCTGTGTGCGGGTGATGGTAAAATCCCTCACGCCCCTGTCCCCTTCGTAACTCCACAGGACAGGATTGCCGTCATTCACGGCATCCCAGTGAAAACCGTCCCTGCTGATGCCAAAATAAACCTGTTCCCCGTCAGGGGTTCTTTTTTCTTTAAAATGTACAAATAAATATGCGCCCATTTGTTTCCTCCTGCTTGATCTTTGTGTGCGGCGACCCGCGCTCCGGTGCTCCATTATTCCGGTTTGACGTTTTCAGATTTGTATTCCTGCCGTCTCAATTTTTCATGTTTGTGAAAAGTATACCACAGGTGGCATGAAAAATGTAAAAAAACACATACTACCTCTTGAGAGATTTTTGAAAGCGAGAGGACGGGTGGAATGAGAAAGGGCGAAGATGTGATCAAGGAACGGGCAGGTTCCGACATGGTGATCCTGCTGGAAAACTGGAAAAAAAAGGCTTTGCGTTTTAAGATATACAAATGCGCATTGCGTACAACGCTTGTATTAAGCTGTCTGTCGCTTATGGGGCTGCTTTATTATAATATTGACAATAGTATTCCTTCCGTCATCCATATCCGTGCGGGAGAAGAGGAATCCTTTCACCTGGGAGTGCCCGCAAGGGGAGAGATTGTCAGTGTAAGTGAGTCTGGAGAGAGCAACATTCCCGCCGGCAGTGTGGATATTGACCTGAGCCGCACTGTGACATTAAAGACGGCACAGGGATCCTCCTATGAGATGCGGGTGAAGCTGTTCGGAATCCTGCCCTTCAAGCAGGTGGGAATCCAGGTCATTGAGGATCAGGAACTGATTCCCGTGGGTCGTCCCATTGGGATTTATGTAAAGACGGACGGCGTGCTGGTAGTGGGGACGGGAGAGTTTAAGCGGGAGGACGGCACGGACTGCGCTCCCAGCAGATACATTCTGAAATCCGGGGATTATATCCGGAAAGTGGATGGTAAAACGGTAACGGAGAAGGACGACTTTATCGAAATGGTAGAACGAAGCGGCGGCAGGGAGATCGTGCTGACGCTGGAGCGGGACGGAGAACTGCTGGAACTTGCGGTGAAGCCGGAAAGGGATGCATCCGGCAGCTATAAGATCGGTGCATGGGTCAGGGACAATGCCCAGGGCGTGGGCACATTGACATATATTGACAGTCGGGGAAATTTCGGTGCATTGGGACACGGTATTGCGGATGTGGATACCAGTATGCTGATGCTGATGGAGGACGGTACGCTGTACGAGACAGATATCGTGGATATCAAGAAGGGAACCACAGGGACTCCGGGGGAAATGACAGGGATGATCGTTTATTCCGATGACCATATCCTGGGGGATATTACCAGCAACAGCAGCAAGGGAATTTTTGGCGTATGCAATGAAAAGGCTCTTGCCATGGCGTCAAGGGAGCCCCTGCCTATAGGGCTGAAACAGGAAATTGAGCTGGGTGCGGCGCAGATCCTCTGCACGGTGGATGGCAGTGCCAGGTATTATGATGTTGAAATCACGGCACTGCATCTGGATCATGACAATGTAAACAGGGGAATTGAACTCAAGGTAACCGACCCGGCGCTGCTGGAGCTGACAGGAGGCATTGTGCAGGGAATGAGCGGCAGCCCCATTATCCAGAACGGAAAGTTCATCGGGGCGGTAACCCATGTGCTGGTACAGGACAGCACCAGAGGATATGGGATCTTTATTGAAAATATGCTGGAGTATTAAGTCCGGGCAGCCGGGGAAAGAAAAAGCGCAACAGGGAGCTTGCTCACGGTTGTGCTTTGTTCTTTCCCCGGCTATGCGGCGCAAGCCGCTCAGGCGAACATCGTTCTTATGATGATCGCCTGGGTCCGGACGTTGGTCGAGGGGAACGAAAGCCGCAACAGGGTGTATGATAAATATGTAACACTATATACAAATTCAATAAAAATAATATAAGCCATTGTAACATTTTTTGTGCAAAATGATTGACAAAGATTTTTTAAATAGCTATAATTCTTATCAGCAATATAATTTTACAAAATTTTATTTGAAAGCTCAGAACTGCAATAGCGGCAGAGAGGACATTTTATGACGGAGTGCTATTATGCAAGAAGCGCGAATGCATCCGGTGAAAAGGAGTCCCTTGGGCATCACGCGCAGCGTGCCAGCGAATTATGCGGCGAATTTTTAAAACCATTAGATTATACTGAAATCGGAGCAATAATGGGAGGACTGCATGATTTCGGAAAAGCAAGCAAGCGGTTTGCGGAGGTGCTGGAGGGAAAACGGGTACATGTGAACCATGCTTATCCAGGTGCGGCGCTGGCGTATTTTTGTTATGGCCAGAAGAGAACAGCCAGAATGCTGGCAACTGTGATTGCCGCGCATCACAGCTATCTGGACAGCAACTGTCTTGTGAGACTGAAGGAACTAGGGCAGGGAACAGGCTCCAGGTATGACGAAGACGGCAATCTTTTTTCGTTGTTTGGCAAGACAGAAATGAAAGAGGCCTTAGAAGCATTTCAGGCAGAAAGCCCTCAGCTTATGCAAATAAAAATTCCAAAGCCGCTTCCCGTTGAAGAGAATCCGATTGCAGAGATGCTGTTGGCGCGCTTTCTGCTTTCTGCGCTTGTGGATGCGGATTACTCCGCTTCGGCAGAGCATTTTCAGCCGGATTACATGAAAACACATACAGGTTCGGCACTGAATCCAGAAGATGCTTTAGAATGTCTTTTACAGATACGGGCTGAAAAGCAAAAGCTTTCCAAATCATCACCAACACTGAATGCCCTTCGGAACCAGCTTTTTGAGGATTGCCTATGTGCCGCAGAATTACCGCCGGGGCTGTATACATTGACGGCGCCTACCGGTTTGGGGAAGACCCTGAGCCTTTTTGCCTTTGCGGCAAAGCATTGCATAAAATACAGACAGATGCGCCGGATTATTCTGATTCTCCCCTATCTTGCGATTATGGAGCAGAATGTCCGGGAATACAGGAGGATTCTTTCGGAACTGCTGGAGAGCCACAGCGCCGCAGTTTTGGATGAGAGAGCCAGGCTTTTGGCAGAACGGTGGGATGCGCCCTGTATTATTACTACAAATGTAGGCTTTTTTGAGCCGCTGTTTTCTGCCAGGCCAACAGGCTGCAGACATCTGCATCAGCTGGCGAACAGTGTGATTGTTCTGGACGAAGCCCAGTCCCTGCCCCCGGATTTGCTGGAGGCCACGCTCCGGACGGTAAACTTGCTCTGTAGTCAGTACGGCTGTACGGTGGTATTCTCTACGGCTACACAACCGTCCTTTCAATATCTTCCAGGTCTGCAATGGAAACCAACAGAAATCGTGCCGAATCCAGAGAGGCTTTTTCAGGCTACAAGGCGTGTTACATATGATTGGAGAATTGAGGAACAGATTCCATACAGACAAATCGCGGAGGAACTGATTTCTTATAGACAGGGATGCGTAATTGTTAATCTGCGGGCACATGCGGAAAAGCTATTTCATATTCTAAAGGAAATCCTATCAGAAGCGGAGTCAGAGGGGGTTTTCTATTTGACCAGCGACTTGTGCGGAGCGCATCGGACTGAAGTTTTGGAAGTTATAAAGGGACGGCTTGCGGAAAGAAAAATCTGCTATCTGGTTGCCTCTCAGTGCGTTGAGGCTGGTGTCGATTTAGACTTCCCTGTAGTTTATCGGGCTATGGCGCCTCTGGAATCTATTATTCAGGCAGCAGGCAGATGCAATCGAAACGGTGACAGCGATGACGGCAAGGTAATCGTTTTTCTCCCGGCGGAGGAACGTTTGTACCCTTCCGGAGCATATTATCAAAGAGCTGCCCTCTGTGTAAAGACACTGGCTTCCCGCCATCCCATTGATTGCTCTGACCTGAAGCATATTGAGGAATACTACGAAATCCTATATTCCAATGGGGAGGGGGATAAAGAAAAGATGAAGAGGGCATTGGAAGACAGGGATTATCGGGAAGTGCAGGAAGCATATAAACTGATTGAATCCAGGGGCGTACAGGTAATTGTCCCATGGAAAGAAGAAATGGAGCTGTTTCGTTCTCTTCGGGAAGAGTATGAGAAAACAGGACTTACGCGGGATTTGATCAGGCGCGCCAGACCGTTGACGGTCTCTTCTTTTGCGGAAGACAAGGTGAAAGAATGCTGTATCCCGCTGCTTTTCCGGACATATGGGAGAGAAGGTGAGGTGCAGACTGACTGGTATCTTCTGGGGAACCCGAAGTGCTATCATGAAAAACTGGGACTGGATTTTGCGGCTTTGGAGACTTTTGACGGGATGTTCTGAGAAGGAGGGGTGAAGTATGAGCAAGAATCCAAGTGCAACCATTGAAGTCTGGGGAGATTTTGCCCTTTGGACGAGGCCCGAAAGTAAGGTGGAACGGATGACATATGCGGTGCCCACACCCGGAGCAATTAGAGGGCTGTTATCCTCCATTTATTCCAAGCCGCCGGAATTTTACTGGCAGGTTCGGAGAATCGAAGTGTTGTCGCCCATTCGCTACATATCATTTAAGAGGAATGAAGTAAAAAGTAAAATGATGAAGATTCCCCAGGCCAATGCCCTGAAGGCATGTATTGACATAGAGGATGACAGGACACAGAGGCAGTCCGTTGTGCTGCAGGATGTCCGTTATCGGATTACGGCAGAAATTGTGCCCAGGGCTACTTATGGCCATGCGCCGGGAAATCTGATGGATCAGTTTGAGCGGAGGGTGAAACGAGGTCAGGCATTTATGCAGCCATGTATGGGGACGCGGGAATTCCCGGCCTATTTTGAGTGGGCTTCCGGTGCAGGAGAGCCTATTGATGTCACGATGGATTTGGGGTTAATGGTGTATGATGTATTTAATCTCCACAAGTGGGGCGTCACAAAACAGACAGAGCCTGAGATTTCGCTGTTCCATGGGCATTTGAATCGGGGCGTTCTGGAAGTTCCGCCTTATGATTCACCGGAAGTCCTGAAAGGGGGAAAGGAGCCAGGAGAATATGCTTGAGGAATTATATCGGTATGCGGTTGACCATAAGCTTGCTGCCCGTCCCGGCTTTAAGCCCAAACGTCTCAAGGGATATTTTCATTTGTCTGCGGTGGGGCAATTTCTGGATTTGGAGATTCGGGAAAAAGATGCGGAGCCAGTGAGCGCACCGGACGCGGGAGCAGCGGCAAACGGTACAAGATATTGTAATCCGCTGATTGAGAAGGCGGGAATTGTGCTTTGTATTGTGAATGATGAGAAGAAAGATAAGAATGTACCTGTGAAGCATGACTTTTTTCTTTCTTTTTTTGAAGAGGGTAGAAATGCGGAGCCTCTGTTCGGGATTGCGGCAGATGCGCTTCGCGATTCCGGGATATTGGATGAAATGCGCAGGGCTCTGGCGGACAAGAGGTTAAAGCCTGCGGATCCGGTTGGATTCGCGGTGGACGGCCAATATCTGGAACGAAGCGAGCGTTATTACGAGCATTGGAATCAGTTCAGGAAAAGAATGCAGACGACATCCAGGGGAAAAGAGGAGAGATGCCTGATTACCGGGGAATTGTCCCAGCCGATGGCTACGGTTCCAAAAGTGTCAGGATTGATGAGTGTTGGCGGGCATACATCGGGAGACGCATTTTTATGTTTTGATAAAGATGCCTTTCAGTCCTACGGATTAAAGCAGAGTGCAAACGCAGTGGTGTCCGAGGCAGCGATGACAGCCGTAAATGCTGCTTTGGGCGAACTGATTCGGAAAGCGGATGTTCTGGCGGGCGCTAAAATGATTCACTGGTATTCCCGGCAGGTAGAAAAGCAGGAGGACGTGCTTTCCATGCTGTTTGGCGGAGGCCTGGTGGAAGGGGAGGAGGAAGAAGCTTCAGACAGGGAAGAAGAGAGGGAGGCTTTTGCGGCGGCACAGGCACTGGTTCAGTCTATTCGGGAAGGGAAGCAGGCAGGGAAACCGGATATGATGTATTATATGATGCCTTTATCCGGCGCAGGTGGAAGAATGATGGTGCGGGGCTGGAATGAAGGAAGCTATGAGGAACTGTACGGGAATGTCTGTTTATGGTTTGAGGACTTACGGCTGATTCTGCCCGGGGGGCAGGGAATGACGCGGCCGCCAAAGCTAAAGGCATTATGCTTGCGCATGCTGAAGCCAGGCGGGGGGAGCAGGATATGGGAGCGGATGGATCATGAGTTATCAAATCTTGCTCAGCGTGTGACTTATGCGGCGATTCATGGAAGCCCTCTGCCGGACGAGGCGACCTACCGTGTCCTGCAATGGCTCAGGACTTCTTTTCTGGCAGATAAGGATAAAAGGCGAGGGAACGGAGAAAGTGGAACTACAGAGAAAGGAGACAACGCACAGGAAGGGGATACTCGTAAGCGTGGCGGACAGGAGACATTGGCTTATCAGTTCCTGAAAGCTTGGATTAGGAGGAAACAGAGGAAGGAAGGGGGGGAAGAGATTATGAAAGAAGAGCTTAACCGGCAGAACCGCAGCATCGCATACTTGTGCGGACGTCTGATGGCTGTTTACTCGGTGATTCAGGAGAAAGCAATGCCGGAGGTAAATGTGGGAATTGCCGAGCGGTATTATGCCGCAGCTATGGCAGGCCCCGGCCTGGTGATTGGGAAATTGTCCCAGCTTTCGCAATACCATCTGGCAAAGCTGGAACGGGGGCTTGCAGTTTATTATGAGAAAATATTGACGGAAATTTATCAGAGTATGGGGGAAAGCGATATTCCCACTGTGCTTACAATGATGCAGCAGACGGAGTTTGCACTGGGATATTATCAGCAGAAGGCAGAGATTTATTCCGGAAAGAAGGCAGAGGAGAGGTGACAGGCATGGCAATTGAAAATCGTTATGAATTCATGTTTTATATTGAGTGTAGGAACGGAAATCCCAACGGGGATCCTGATATGGGGAATACGCCACGGACAGACCCCCAGAGTCTTCACGGGTATATTACGGATGTGGCAATCAAGCGCAGGATTAGGAATTATGTACAGGCTGCCTATCAGGGGAATGACGGGATGGAAATGCTGGTCCGCAGCGCCAGCAATATTAACACTGGCATAGCCCGGGCAAAAGAGCGCAGCGGAACAGATCTTTCGGCGAAAGGGAAAAACGAGGTTTATGCAGGGCGCAAAAAAGCCTGTGAGATGTTTTATGACGTGCGTACATTCGGCGCGGTGATGTCCACCGGGCCAAACGCCGGTCAGGTGCGCGGGCCTGTGCAGATAGCGTTTGCACGTTCTCTGGATCCCATTCAGCCATTGGATATTTCCATCACGAGAATGGCAACAGCGGATGCTGCGGGAAATGCCAAGACCGTAGAGGAGTATGAAGCATGGGAGCAGGAACAGCCGGAGGACAAGCTTCGCACCATGGGAAGAAAACAGCTTATTCCTTACGGACTGTATGAAGCGAGAGGGTTTATCAGTGCGAACCTGGCGGAAGAGACAGGTTTTGACGAGCAGGATTTGAAGATTCTGTTTGAATCCATTTTGAATATGTATGAGCATGACCGTTCTTCCAGTAAGGGGGAAATGTCCGTGATTACGCCATTGATTATTTTCCGCCATACGGGAACCGATTCGGATTTGAATCAGAGAAAAAGGCAGGCAGCCCTTGGCTGTGCTCCGGCCCATCGGCTGTTTGATATGGTTCATGTACAGAAGAAAGAAAATGTAGCATATCCGGCATCATGGAAGGATTATAGGGCGGAGATCGATGTGGGTACACGTCCCGTGGGAATTGACATCGGCTTTCTGTGTAATCCATATGGAGAAATCAGCTGGAACGAGGTGCCTGATGATGCAGATTTTTTCAGAGGATGAGTCCGGAGAGCTGTTCCCGTTGTCGTGGCTGTCACAGTACGGATACTGTAAAAGACGCTGTTCCCTGCTCGCCTTAGAGCAAATCTGGCAGGAGAATGAATACACAGCGGCAGGAAGGATGCAGCATAAGCGGGTACATACTGGGAGAACGGAACAACGAGGAGATGTCATACATATTTTCGAAATGCCGGTTTTTTCCCGCAGGCTTGGAGTAAGCGGATTCTGCGATTGTGTGGAAGCACATCCATCCCTATCGGGCGTTTCTATTCCTTATGGAGAGGGAAAGTATACATTTTACCCTGTGGAATATAAGCACGGGGTTGTGCGGGATGAGGAGGAATATCATCTTCAGCTATGTGCCCAGGCAATCTGTCTGGAAGAGCGTTTTGGTGTACAGATTCCGGCGGGAGCCATTTTCTTTATTGATGCGCACAGACGTGATGAGGTTTTGCTTTCACAGGAACTGCGGGAACAGACATGGCAGACGGCAAAGGAAATAGCAGATATGGTTGAAAGCCAGAAGCTGGTTCCGGCGGTTTACAGTGCAAAGTGCAAGAAATGTTCCCTGAGGGAGGCATGCCAGCCTAAAATAAGACATTCGGCTCAGTCATATAGCGAGGGTCTTTGGGATGAAGCGGTAAAGGAGATGTAATGAAACAGCTGTTAAATACGTTATATATTCTGACCCCGGACACATATCTGTTTTTGGAGAATGAAGCAATCGGTGTGAAGATAGGTGGGGAGGAGAAAGTGCGGGTTCCCGCTCATACAATTACCTCTGTCTATTGCTTTGGTAATGTGACAGTGTCCACACCATTGATTGGGTTTTGCGGACAGAGGGGAATCAGCCTGGTATTCCTATCCGAATATGGGAAGTTTTATGGCAGAATCCAGGGGCCGGTGCAGGGAAATATTATGCTTCGACGCAGACAGTTTGCCGGGTTGGATGATTTGGTTCTCGGAAAAAGACTTGTGCGCAGTATCTTATTGGGAAAGCTGGTTAACAGCAAAGAATTTTTGATGAGGGTTCGAAGGGAACGCAAAGAAAAAGAAGAGATATTCACGAATTCGATTCAAAAAATTACGAGAATAGCGGAAGAACTTCGGGAGTGTCCCAGCATTGATTCCATGCGCGGACTGGAGGGAGTCGCTGCCGCAGCATATTATGCGGCGTTTTCAGCTATGCTGGTAAGTGAGGAAATGAAGTTCGAGGGCAGAAGCCGTCGGCCTCCGGAAGATCCTGTAAACGCATTGCTGTCTTTTTTATATACGCTATTGAAGAACGATGTGCAATCTGCATTGGAGGGTGTGGGACTGGATCCTGCTGCGGGATTTCTGCATACTCTGCGACCAGGCAGGCCTGCTCTGGCGCTGGATTTGATGGAGGAATTGAGGTCACCGCTCTGTGACCGCCTTGCGGTTGCATTGATAAACAGAGGCCAGATTACCTTAAAACATTTTGACCAGCTGACGCCGCCGGTTCATTTAGGAGAAAAAGGACGGAAAATTGTATTAAAGGCATGGCAGGAACGAAAAAAAGAAGAGATTCAGCATCCGTTTTTACAGGAAAAGATTCCCATTGGATTGATCCCGCATGCGCAGGCGATGCTCTTTGCAAGGGTATTGCGTGATGAATTGGATGAATATCCGCCATTTCATTGGAGGTGATGCAGTATGATGCTTGTAGTTTCCTATGATGTGAATACAACGGACGCGGCGGGTGAGAAACGTCTGCGGAAAGTAGCGAAGCTCTGTGAAGCATATGGCTGCCGGGTGCAGAATTCGGTATTTGAGGTATTAGTTGACCCGGCCCAGTTAGTTACGCTGAAAGCAGGCTTATCCGCGGTAATAGATAAGGAGAAAGATTCGGTGCGGTTTTATCGCCTGGGAAGCAACTGGCGCCCTCGGATAGAAACACTGGGAAAGGAATTGGCATATGAGCAGGATGGGGTGATTATGTTCTGATAGGTTGTGGATAATTTGCGCGGACTGTAATCATTGGTGTTAATGCGGAGGGTTCGCGCAGAAAATGAATACTTTTTTAAGAAGCTGAATGGATGTAAGACAGTTTTAGCGGGCTATTTTTCCACTGAAAATAAAAATTTTAGTTAACCTGCATAAAATTGGACAGATTAATTTGTCTATTTTTGCGGATGCCCCCTGTGCGGGGGCGAGAATTGAAACTCTGAACCGCTCCAGAAAGTAGACCACCTGATCCCGGATGCCCCCTGTGCGGGGGCGAGAATTGAAACTTTATTGAACAGCCCGCCGCGGCTCGTCCGGTATCGATGCCCCCTGTGCGGGGGCGAGAATTGAAACCGAAGTCAACCGGCACCGGCAGCTCCGCAAAGTCGGGATGCCCCCTGTGCGGGGGCGAGAATTGAAACACCAATGTAAGTAGATAAGTGATAGCCGATATAAGATGCCCCCTGTGCGGGGGCGAGAATTGAAACGTGCTGATTTTTACAAAATCATTGAATGTTCCATGATGCCCCCTGTGCGGGGGCGAGAATTGAAACACGGATCCGGGAGATCCAGTAGACCGATTGCCAGATGCCCCCTGTGCGGGGGCGAGAATTGAAACTGGGACAGGTAATTCTCCGCCGCCTGCTCCTGGCCGATGCCCCCTGTGCGGGGGCGAGAATTGAAACAAGAGCCGTTATCCGCTGTGCCACACGAAGCGCCAGATGCCCCCTGTGCGGGGGCGAGAATTGAAACAAAGAAATGCACAAGTGGGAACAGGAAAACCTGGATGCCCCCTGTGCGGGGGCGAGAATTGAAACTCCGAACTCTGCCCTTACGCCTTTATCCTCTCCCGATGCCCCCTGTGCGGGGGCGAGAATTGAAACCTGCGGTGGATGCGGAACATAGAGGTGGGGACAAAGATGCCCCCTGTGCGGGGGCGAGAATTGAAACTGTTTGTTCTATGCTTGGGATGGAAACAGTTCCATTGATGCCCCCTGTGCGGGGGCGAGAATTGAAACTTGCTGTTGGATCATCCAAACGGTACAAAGATAATGATGCCCCCTGTGCGGGGGCGAGAATTGAAACACAATTAAAAGGATGTGAAAAGGATCTCACACTGAGATGCCCCCTGTGCGGGGGCGAGAATTGAAACTCTGGGATGTGACCTATCATTTCTGTTGCCTCTTGATGCCCCCTGTGCGGGGGCGAGAATTGAAACTTTCATGTACTGTAAAAATCCTTCTTCGTACGGGATGCCCCTGTGCGGGGGCGAGAATTGAAACCTGTGTGCTTGGATTTTATCAGCATTGATAATGGGATGCCCCCTGTGCGGGGGCGAGAATTGAAACTTTGCGCTACCTGTGGCGTAAAT
>CAOKWI010000105.1 GCA_948473115.1 uncultured Lachnospiraceae bacterium
AGTTGAGCCTATTTTTTCGGCCCGGTTTTTTCATAGACTACTTGACACTACCTTCAATAAGATTTTTACTAACCCGCTAAGTCAGTAATCTTATTTTACTCTGAGGTATCTTTTTATCAACCACCCTTCTTGGAATTCCCTATATTTGAATTATACAGGAAGCTCCTTTTGTTTTCATGCTTAGCATAGCATGCCAACTTTGAGATAACTCTGAGGCAACTCTGATTTTTCTCTGAGATTTTATTGTGAAAATAGTCAGGAACGGTATTCTGCGGTATAATAAACGTAAAGGAGGTGTCACATGAGCGACAAAGTAATTCTTGTTGTAGATGATGAAATTGATTTATTGGAAATGATACAATCCATCTTTGAGCGTGCTGGTTTTTCTAATATTCTGACGGCATCTTCCGGAAGAGAAGCACTAAAAATATGGGAAAACCGGCAGCCAGACATGATAATTCTTGATATCATGATGCCGGGGATGGATGGGCTGTCCGTGTTAAAAGCAATACGGGAAACAAGCAATATTCCTGTTCTTTTGCTGACAGCCCGCGGCGAGACAGAAGAACGGATAACAGGATTCGAAAGCGGCGCAGATGACTACCTGGTAAAACCATTCCACCCGAAAGAACTAATCCTGCGGGCACAGGTGATCCTGAACCGGGCATATCCACAAAAAGAACGAAAAATATATTTGGAATCCACTGTTGTTGATCTTGAGAAAGCCGAAGTCCAACTTGGCAAAAATCAATTTTCACTGACAGGAAAAGAATTACTATTATTGGAGAAACTCGCCGAAAACGCAGGACGCATCGTAACAACCGGCGCACTGTGTGAAGCTGTCTGCGGTGAATTTTGGCAGGGATATGAAAGCACCTTATCAACACATATCCGCCATTTGCGGGAAAAGATTGAAAAAAACCCTTCAAAGCCGGTTTCACTTGTAACGGTTAAGGGGATTGGGTACCGCCTTAATATCAAGGGGGTGAAATAATGAATGCCGCAGAACGTTTTTTCCGCCGCTATATATTTTCCACCATCCGGGTCATAGTTCTTTTTTTTGCTGTTAATGTGTTATTGGCAGGTACCTTTTTCTTCATCGCATATCTGAATGGCGTAGCAGATTCCAATTTTCCAATCGAGGACTTTTCCGACCATGTGACCGCCTTGAATGGGAAACTGACTGCCGACACACAGGCACTTGAAATATTGCATCATGCCAATGCCTGGGCTATGATCTTAAATGACGATGGCACCGTTATATGGGAAGATAGTCTGCCGGAAGAATTGCCACATGAATACACTGCAACAGATATCGCAGTGTTCAGCCGTTGGTATCTGGACGATTATCCCGTAAACATCTGGAAACGGGCAGACGGCCTATTGGTAATCGGTTTTATCCCCGGAAGTGTTTTCAACCATTACATTTCAACAAACTCTGCTTATATATTGCCATTCTGTATAGGGATTGGTATTGCGTTTATGATCAACATTTTCCTGATGCTTTACTTGTTTGTACGAGGTGCACATCAGGTTGAAAAATCAATGGAACCTATCTTAAACGGTATTCAATCGCTTTCACAGGGAAAAGAGTTCCATTTAGAAGAAAAAGGCGAATTGGCAGAAATCAACGCAGGGCTGAACCGTGCCGGGGAATATCTGATGAAAAAGGATAACACCCGTGCGGAATGGATACGGGGAATTTCCCATGATGTCCGCACACCGCTGTCCATTATTTACGGTTATGCCTGCGAAATCGAAGACAATTTCAGTCTGCCATTTCCTGTACGGAAACAGGCAAAAGCGATATGTCAAAAAAGCGAAAAGCTACGGTCACTTATTGCAGACCTGAATTTGACTACAAAGCTGGAATACTCCATGTATGCCTTAAAGAAAAACACGGTTAATGCCGTAGAATTAACCCGGCGGGTTGCAAGCGAATTTTTGAATGAACTGCCAGAACACTATGAGATAGAAATAGCAGAGGATAACCCAGGCAAACCTGTTCTTCTAAACGGCGATGATTTTTTACTTTACCGGATGTTAAGGAATCTGGTCGACAATAGCATCACACACAATCCCAACGGATGCAAAATCACACTTTATGTTGGGGCGGATGTTGATCGTTGCCTTTTTGGAATCAGTGATACCGGATGTGGAATCGTTGACTCGCAGCTGTCATTGCTAAATAATGGTATGCCTATATCCAGCACCCAGGAGGAAAATATTGTCACAGAACATGGCCTGGGGCATAAAATTGTACGTCAGATTGTGAACGCCCATCATGGAAAGCTTTATTTTTTGAAAAACTCTCCTCACGGCTTGATTGTCAAAATTTCTTTACCAATAAAATAATCCTTTGACGTCTGCCGTCAGTGAATCCCGAAAAACAGCCTCCTCACCACAGGGATGCGGCTGAGTATTTCATACAGGACCGGCATAACCAGGATTAGCAGGACAAATTCCAGCACATAATACCAAGCCGTGACGGGATGGATCAATATATCGATCCCCCAGGCAAAGAGCACGATCAGGTAGTTATGCAGTACGAAAAAACCGAAACTATGCCCCCGCATATATCTTGTAAAAGCCGTCTCCCTGTCCCACCATGCCCTCCCACAGCCCAGAAGCGCCAGGCAGGCGATCCATGCGTACGCGTTCACCAGTGGTCCCTTCAGATTTGCCGTAGCCGCGAAATTGATCCCCCAGAACCGGATGACATACGCTGTCCCAAGCGCCACAGCCACCGCCAGGAGCAGACACCTCTTCCCTTCCAGCATTTCCTGCGTCTCCTCATGGGAAAACACGGCGTAGCCCAGAAAAAAGACACACAGGTAGATCCCGTTCCGGTATACCTCTATGACGGGCATGTTCAGGATCTGGCTGCTGCCCCAGACCAGGAAGAACAGCAGGAGCGCCGCTGGGAAATTTACTCTGCCGCCCAGCTGCCACAGCCTGTCCTTCTTATCCAGCTTCCGCACCAGCACAAGAAGCAGCGAGCACAGGAACAGTTCCCGGCAGAACCAGAGGGGACCGATGCCGCAGAAACAGTAAATCAGGTATTTCACGGCTCCCGGGATCTGTTCCCCGTTCCCCTGGAACATGTCAAAATAATGGCTGTTGATCAGCCCCATGCCCCAGCCCAGGAGAAACATGACCGCCAGGGACGGGATCAGCAGCTTACGAACCCGCTCTTTCAGGAACTCCTTGTGGCTCCTCCCCTGCAGGGCATATCTTGCGCTGATCCCCGCCACCAGGAACAGAAACGCCATAAACCACGGATACAGGATATATTCGACCACATCCAAAGCAGGAATCCCCGGTATATCCACATTCCGGACCAGCCCAACGCTGTTGAACACATAGAAAACGTGGTACACGATCACGGAAACCACCACGCCGTACCGCAGGTTATCAATAAAGTATTTTCTCATACCAGTCTCCATTCCGCCGCCTTCGCCCGGCGGCACGTGCGCTCATGCCAACACATTATCCGGTAAGTAACTGAACCTGTCACGCAGAGTGTGTTTCCTGGTGCACATGCCAAAAACACAGGCACAGCGAGCTGTGTTTGCGGGCTATATTTGTGACCTGCGTGTCTCAACACTTGAATCCCTTAACAGCCTGCATGAAATCCAGCATCCTGTCCTCCGGAAGCAGCGCAAGCCCCTGCCCCTCGTCTCCCAGCACGATCAGTCTGTCCCCTGCCTTGATCCCAAAAACATCCCGTGCCTTCTTCGGGATCACGACCTGCCCCTTCTCACCCACGTTCACCACGCCGAACAGATGCTTTCCCTTCGGCGGCACGGGCAGATTGCCGTGCTTCTGCGGGGAGAAATTCACAAGTTCATCCAGGGAAACCTCAAAAAAATCCGCCAGCGCAGCACAGCTTTTGATATCCGGCACTGTCTCCCCCTTCTCCCATCTGGTGTAAGCCTGTCTGGAGACCCCTGCCGCTTCCGCTGCCTGTTCCTGGGACAATTTCTTCATTTTCCGCAATGTAAGCAAATTCTCACTGATCATACTTTTCCTCCCCCTGTTACATTTAATTGCATTATAATCCTGCCCGGATGATCCGTCCACCAACCGGGTATTACATTTTTCCGCTATTTTCGCTCTTTTTTGTTACATTTTCAGCATTCCTCCATAGTCATCCCCGAGGACGCCCGGTATTTGCCCGCGGAAAATAAAAGCGCCCCAATGCACAGCTATGCATTGAGGCATCTCTCAGGAATTTCAATTGCGGGTTACCCATCCAACGCCCCGCCTGCATTGCAGCCGGATCATTGGATTGCAACCGCACAATTGGAAAAAGCTTCTATTTACTTACAAAGTCCGGCAACCGTCTCGTTGATGACCTTGCCGTCCGCCTTCCCCTTCAGGACACCCATCACCGCTTTCATGATCTGTCCCTTATTCTTCGTCTCCAGCAGTTCCGCAAAATTGTTTTCAATATATGCCTTCACTTCCTCCGCGGACATCATGCTCGGCGCATACTCCGCGATCACGTCATACCGCTTCTGGTACTCCGCCTTCAGATCCGTGCGCTCCGCGGGACAGGTATCCAGCTGCTCCTTAGCTGTCTTTAACTCCTTGATGATCACCCTGTCCACCAGTTCCGTGGGCACATCCTCCCTGCATCCTTCGTCTATCGCTGCCTTCTTTACCGCGGATACCAGCGAGGAAATGGCATCCTTCCTCTCCTTGTCCCTTGCCTTCATGGCCGCAACCATATCGCTTCTGAGTTGTTCTAATTCCATTGTCCTTGCACCTGCCTTTCTGTTATAGTAAAGATTATAACCACATTTTCCCTCCGGCGCAATCTTTTTCATCTGTGCAGCTGCAATCCTTATGGCTCCTTTGCGGTTCCTTGTGGCTCCACGAAGCAGAAGTCCTCCGATTTCAGGCTACAGTACCGCCTTCCCCGGAGAGCCGTAAATTTCAACACACAATAATCGGGATCATCCACCCCTTCCGGATAATATATGGTATCCCCGCTCTGCCAGATCTCTTTCTTTATTTCAATATCCTGTAATACTTCCATTGTTCCCACCAGCATGATTCCCTCATACTTAAAGCGCCCCCTGTGGTAAAAATACAGGCTTGCCTTCGGGTTTTTCAAATACTGCCGGCTTCGCATGGCGGAAGTATTGCACGAGAAATAATAACAGTTTCCCTCTATCTTGCGGGGCACAAATACTGCCTTTATATTGGGAAATCCCTCCTCGTCAACGGATCCGATGAATGCTGTTTTCTGCCTCAGGGCAAATTCCCTGACATACTCCTGTGTAATCATGTCTGCTCCTCCTGATTGTCCTCAAACCTTGTCAGTGTGTCCAAAATGCGGGCCAGGTACCGTTCAAAATCCATTCTTTCCCCCTCCGAGAAACCCTGATAAAAAAGAAGGTTCATTTTCTGCGAAACCTGCTCGTACCTGTCCTTCAGGGATCTTGCATATTCCGTGAGGGATATGATCGTCTGACGGCGGTTTTCCGGATTGACCGTCCGCTCCAGAATCCCCTTTTGCACCATCCCGTCCACCACGATGGATACCGTATTCTTCGCAAGGGATGTCCTTCTGCTGATCTCGCCCACAGTCAGGTCATCATTTTTCCACAGGACAAACAGAATCCGCCCCTGGCCGCTGCTGATTTCTATCCCGCTTTCCCGTAACAGCTTCTCAAAGATTCTCTCCTGTCGCTGCTTGATCTGTGTAATATAAAATCCGCCCTTTGTATCCAATCCATCCCTTCTTTCTCTACAGACCCATGTTGGTTCTTTTTAGAACAGTTCTATATAGAATAATTGCACCTTACCACATGATACAGGAAAAGTCAACACACGTTTTCCAAACACATAATCACCTACGTAACAGTTCAGCCCTCGCATTCCTAACGAGGTGGGCAAGCCCCCTCCTCAGCGTCTGCTTCGCATCCGACGCCGCTGCGCGGCTCATCTTTTATTTCATGTGAGGGCGCTCCGCTCATGCAGCAATTTGCAAATCGCGCTTTGTGTGCAAGCACCCACGCGCAATTCGCAAATTGTTGCATGGCTGAACTGTTACTCACCCACATGCTTTCCGTGAACGGATAATCATTATCTGCAATTTGATTGGCGGATGCGCATACAGCGTTCAATTCTCGCCGGTCACTACAGGCAATTCCAGCGTCACGTCATACCCACCGCTCTTACGGCCTACGAACAAAAGCTTTCCACCATGTGCCGCCGCGATCTGGCTGGCGATACGCAGCCCCATGACATGGGGCTGCGCACGCTTTGTCCCATTTCCCGGCTGCTTCCCCATGTGTTCTCCCAAGGCTTTCGTCATCCGTTCCCCCGGTTCCTTCCCCATTGGTATTTCCGGCTCATTTTCCATTCCGGCTGCCGCGTTCACCCTTCCCCATCCTTTCTCCCATTGACACGACGATCTCTTCCGGAATGCCCTGGCCCGTGTCGGTAAAGCGGCAGCGCACCGTATCGCCCACGCTGTCAAGGGCAATCATGACCCGGCAGCCCTCCGGGTTATGCCGGATGCTGTTGCCGATCAGGTTGCGGAAGAGCCGGAGCAGCAGCCCCCTGTCGGCACAGATCCGCTCCTGCTCCGCTTCCCTTTGAACGGCCAGGTTGATCTCATATGCTTCGCGCAGTCCCTGGTTGTAATATTCCGCCACGCACTCCCGGAGCGCCACCGCCGGGGAAAAGATTGTTTTATTCAGGGGCTGGGAATGGTATTCCAGCTTGGAAGTCAGGTTCAGGTTTTCCACCAGTTCCTTCAGCACCATGCTCTGCTGGCGGATGGCCTCCGCTTTCCATCTGCTTTCCCCTGGAAGCCTCTCATCATGCATCAGTTCGTCCGAATATCCGGTGATCAGCGCCAGTGGCATCCTGATATCATGGGACACCCCCGCGATCCAGTCCGTGCGGGCATCATCCCTGCGCCGCAGCTTCTCATCCTTTTCCCGCAATGACGCGGAGGTCTGGTTCAGCCTGCGGGCAAGTTCCTTCACGCTTCCCTTTTCCTGTAATTCCACCGTCTCCCCGCCGGACAGCTTCAGGATCCCCTGTTCCACCGGCTTCAAGGAACGGTAAAAGCGCCATGCCAGAATCAGTACCAGCGCCAGCAGCAGTAGCATATTCAACAGCAGTGCAGTCCTGGCATAGGAAAGAAGACTGTCCAGCGTCCGCAGGTCACTGACCAGGCTGTATCTGGCAAAGCTGTCCTTGGCAAAGCCATAAATCATCAGTCCGAAAGAGTTTTTCCAGACCCCTACCGGATAGTCTTTTAAATACCAGCGGCTCAGCACGGCAATGTCCGCCAGTTCGTAATGCAGGGGGATCTCCGGCGGGAGTTCATGGCTCCACACCACATTGCCCTCCGGATCCACAAGCATTGCCCACACAAAATTGCTCTCCTCCAGTATCCCATATCCTTCCGGAGACAAACGGTACTCCCCGTCCTCCAGGATGATCTGTGCGGAAACAGCCTCCATTCTCTCCCGCCCAAAGTACACCCTATTTTCCCCGCCTTCCCTTACCGTCTGATAACACCAGTAAAGAAAGACCGAAAAGTTGGCGGCGATCAGCAACAACGTCACAAGCACCGCCGTCAGCATATAACGGCTTCCGATCCTCCACAGGCTTCTCATGACGCACCCTTCCTTTCCCGTTCCACCGCCAGACGATAGCCCAGTCCCCTGGCTGTCAGCAGATATTGCGGGTGGGAGGGATCCTCCTCTATCTTCTCCCGCAGATGGCGGATATGGACCATCAACACATTTTCATAACCATAATAATTATCATTCCACGCCGCCTGGCACAGGGCATCAAAGGTGACGATATTGCCCCGGTTATGGTAAAGCTTCTGCAGCAGGAGCAGTTCCTTGGCAGTCAGGCTGACGCTCTGCCCCTCATATTCCACCGTGGCATTGCGCAGGGAGATCCTTCTTGCACCCAGTATCAGCAGTTCCTCCAATTCCATACTCTGCGCGGAAAAATAACTGCGCTTTAGAATGGCGTTTACCCGCAGCGCCAGTTCCTGGGGCAGAAAGGGCTTCGTAATATAATCGTCCGCCCCGAGTCCCAGGCCAAACAGCCTGTCGTTATCCTCATCCCTCGCGGAGAGAAACAGGATAGGCGCCTGGGAACGCTCCCGCAGCGTCCGAAACAGTGTGAATCCGTCCCCGTCCGGCAGCATGATATCCAGGATCACCAGCTGCGGACGCTCCTCCTCAAACTTCCTCTCCGCTTCCTTACAGCTTCCCGCGGTCACCACGAGGTCATACCCGCTTCTCTTCAAAATATCTTCCGTCATGGCCAGCAGTTCCTTATTGTCATCCACCAGCAAAATTTTACAGTCATACAATTTCATGTTGATACCCCTTCGTCATGCTTATATTACCTGTCCCCCTCATCGTGCTTATTTCCCTGTCCCCTCATCATGCTGATCGCCTGTCCCTCTGCCGCTTGCAGCGGTCTACCTCGCCTTTCCACCAACCAATATAATCTATTTTTCCCGTTCTTTCCACCCGTCCCGCAAAATTTAAGGTAAAAATAAGGTGAATTTCAGTCGGGATTAAGCGGCGTACGCTATGCTTATATCCGGTCATGGATCGGTTACTCACAGCAGTCTGCCAGGGCAGTGCTTTCAAGGGCAGTGATTTCACAGGACAGTGATTTCAAGGGCAATGATTTCTCAGGACAGTGATTTCAAGGGCAATGATTTCTCAGGACAGTGATTTCAAGGGCAATGATTTCTCAGGACAGTGATTTCAAAGGCAATGATTTCTCAGGGCAACGAGGCAGGGCGGACTGTCAGATGAATTTCAGTTCCCATGGCACAAACAGTCTGGCAGACATCAGAAATGTCTGCACAGCGGAAAGGTAAGGAAACGAATCGTTCCTAAGGTAAATGATGGAAACAGTAATTGAAACAAATGCACTCACAAAATGCTATCATGGCAAAAACGCGGTGGAGGATCTGGATCTTTTTGTTCCCAAGGGCAGCATCTACGGCTTTTTAGGTCCCAACGGCGCCGGCAAGTCCACCACCATGAAAATGCTCCTGGGACTGGCAAAGCCCAGCCGTGGAAAAGTTATCATACTGGGCAAAACCATGGACGGCAAAAACAGGCTGTCCGTTTTAAAGGACACCGGTTCCCTGATTGAATCCCCTGCTTACTACGGGCATCTGAGCGGCCGGGACAATCTGCTGCTCATAGCGTCCCTGAAGCAGGTGCCGGAAAAGCAGGTGGACGACGTCCTGCGGATCGTCCGGCTCACCGACCAGCAGCAGAAGAAAGTAAGTCATTATTCCCTGGGCATGAAGCAGCGCCTGGGACTGGCAGCCGCACTGCTGGGCTATCCATCCCTTCTTCTCCTGGATGAACCCACCAACGGCCTGGATCCTGCCGGAATCCAGGAAATGAGGGAATTAATCTGTACTCTTCCGCAAAAGTATGGTATGACCATCCTGGTTTCCAGCCATCTGCTGGCAGAAATCGACCAGATGGCGACCCATGTGGGCATTATCGACAAAGGCATCCTGATCTTCCAGGACAGGCTGGATATCCTCCATGAGCACAGCCGCCCCGGGATCCGTCTGCGCACCACCGACAACGAAATGGCATGTCGACTTCTTGCGCAGAACGGCATGCCGGTCCAGTGGGAGGATGACGCCCTCTATCTAAACTCCCACAGCGACAGCGATGTACTACAGGTGGGACATTTATTGTACAGCATGAATATCGGGCTGCTGCGGATTGAGGAAAAACAGACCAGCCTGGAAGATATCTTCCTGAGTTTGGTGGGAAGACAGTGAAGCATGCTTGGGAAAGGAGTCATATTATTATGAAAGCACTATTTGTAGAATATCGAAAACAACGGCATCTATCTGTCTGGCTGATCCCCCTTGTCTTTCTGGCAGTACTTTTCCTGTGGGGTATGGCGGGACAGCGGAATCTCTCGGACTACGATCTGGCCCAGGGCTATTCCTATCTGCTCTACCAATTGCCTCTTTTAAACTGTATCCTGATGCCCACAATGCTGTCAGTTATTGCCAGCCGCATCTGTGATATGGAAGTAAAGGGACAGACCTGGAAGCTTTTATTCACCTTACAAAATAAAGGCAGCTTTTATGACTGGAAATTTCTCACGGAATTTCTTTACCTGCTGCTGTTCTGTCTGGGGCAGCTGGGTGTGCTCCTGCTCTATGGCATCCTATACGGCTACACGGAGCCGCTGCCTGCAATGCTGTTCCTGCGCCACCTGGCGGCCACCCTGACGGCAGGGTATGCGGTACTGACCCTGCAGCACATCCTCTCCCTGCTCTCCACAAACCAGATCATTCCCCTGTTGGTCGGCCTTGCAGGCTCTTTCCTGGGATTGTTCTCCGAGTTCTTTCCCTCTGCCCTGGCAAGGTTTGTCCTATGGGGATATTTCGGAGCCTTTGTCCCCTACGGCATACACTGGAATAAAGAGACAGAGGAGGTACTGCTGATTCCCAGGGAATTTCCCACAGGGTTATTCGCAGGCTTCTGTGTCTTTACCATCCTGTTCTACCTCCTGTGCAGACATATTTTCATTCGGAAAGAACTGTAGCCTGAAGCGCCGAGAGTAAACACCAAGGACAACGACAATACCCACAGTCAATACATTGCGGCCGTGTCCCTGTCCCAAATGCTGCCGGGAATAAACGGACAAATTGCCGCATCTCAAACTTAACAATCCGTATTTCATTTCTCTGACGGAGGATTAAAATACGTTTTTATTCCAATAGGAGGACTTATGCTATGCTGCATCTTACAATCAATGCGGAAAACCGCAAACTGAAGGGATCCGTGATCTGGATTGCCTGTTTCCTGATCCCGGTTATTCCCGCCGTCATGGGAACCTTTAATTACTGGATGAACCAGGCGATCCTCACCGGGGAATGGTACTCCCTGTGGTCACAGCTTACTTTATTCTACGCCCTGTTCTTCTATGCTCCCCTGGTGGCGCTATACTGCTCCTATCTGTGGCGGCTGGAACATCTGGAACACAACTGGAATGTGCTGATGACTCTGCCTGTACCTGTGCGGGATATTTTTTTCGGGAAACTGTATGTCATTGTGAAGGTGACCCTGATCACCCAGCTGTGGCTCTTCCTTTTGTTCTGTCTCTGCGGGAAGCTGGTGGGCTTTCAAGGGTTCCCTCCTGTGACGATCCTGGCCTGGACGCTGCGGGGGACTGCCGCCGCCCTTGCCATCGGCGCATTCCAGCTGCTCCTGTCCATGTGCATCCGCAGCTTCGCCATCCCCATAGGGCTCGCGCTGATCGGCAGTATCATAGGGTTTCTGCTGTCAAATTTCAGCAAATCCCTGTCTTACGCCTTTCCCTATGCCCTGATGCTGCTGGGAATGAATTCCAATTCCTATGAAGACCGGATGACGGATCAGCTGATTCCCTTCCTGGTCAGCACACTGACATTTTTCCTGCTGTTCTGCGGCATCGGGATCCTGATCCTGAAGAAACGGGATGTGAAGGCGTAACCATTGCGTTACATCCCCGCAGAGTAAAAGAGCACCCATATCAGACAATGGATGCTCTTTTCACAGCAGTATTTACATCAAATAAACCGGCAGTTCCTGCCCGACACCGTAAGTGACATAAGGGGTCAATCCGGTTCCCGGCTTCCCAGCCGCCTTATTCTCCGCAGCAGCATTTCCTTTCTCCTTCGCAGACTTTGAATTTTTCAAAGTCTCCGATGTTTTCGCAGTCCCTGACGTTTTCACTGTCTTTGCCGTTTTCGCAGTCCCTGACG
>CAOKWI010000106.1 GCA_948473115.1 uncultured Lachnospiraceae bacterium
TACACAGTATACCGTGTAGGCGTGATGTTATCCATATCCATACCCAACAAACATGCCCGCCCGAAATATGGCAGTACCGACAAAGGGTTTCAGTCGGTCTGATAGCTCCCGGCCACGCTGACCGCTATGCCTGCCACCACATAGACGGCTGTCAGAAAAAGTATGACAAATACTGCCGCTCCTATGATCCACGCCATGCCCTTCCCTCCCTTCGGTTCCATATGTTTTTTATCTCTGTTTTTAGTCTGCAATGTTCCACCTTCCTGCGGGATATGCACCTTTATTTCACATCCCCATGGACTGTGCCATGCCTCCCGTTTCCACCTCCTGGGGGATCTGGCTGTTGGAGAACATATCCGCCAGGAATTTCCTGCCGCCCAATTCGCATGCCAGCTGGAACGCCTCGTTGAAACTGCCGCATTTCCTCTCTGTCTTCGGCCTGAACAGCGCCTCCCCGATATGGGGGACGGCTCCCTCATAATTCCCGACCTGCAGCGTCCCCTCCTGGGTGATGCGCATATAGATCCCCGATTCCCCGCCGGTGTAATAGAGGCAGCCCCGGCCGTTCAGCCGTGTCACTGCATCCTCCACCCATAGGTACTGGCTGCTGGATGTCACCGCCTGCCAGCGTTCAAATTCCTTCTGGTCCATGCCGTCCGCCTTTCTTTCCTGCCTATATCAGTTCCATCAGCCCGGTCAGCGGAGAATATACCTGCAGGCCGCAGCCCTCTGCCAGCGCCTTGAGTCCCGCCATCTGCATGGATGAATGCGTCAGGCAGCGGCGGTCTGCCACCAGCAGGATATCCACTTCCCCTCTGGTCGCGGCATCCACAAAACGCCGGAACCCGCTGCGCTCCCACAGCGGAGTCCTCCCTGTGTCGCTGGAGCTCCCCGCCACTTCAAATCCCATCTGCCCCGAATATTCCCAGAGCTGCTCCCGCTGTTTCTTTAACATATCGTTTTCATCCTCCGGTGCGTCTATTGAGCAATAAACCCATGCCCGTCTCCTGCTGTCCATCAGCCGCCCCCTTCCAGCCCTGGCATGTCCGCCGCCGGGCTTTTAATCCGTTTCTTTCCCTGTTCTTGTTTCCATGCCTTCCTGTGGGAACAGTATCCCGTCCAGGCCGAAGCTGACCGCGATGGCATGGTCAACATCCTGCATGGTCGTCCTGCCCGCCCGGCCTATGTATTCCTTCAGCCTGGCACGGTCAATGGTGCGCACCTGCTCCAGCAGGACGGTGGATTCCTGTTCCAGCCCGCAGGGGCTGTCCTCCAGCCTGATGTGGGTGGGGAGCGGCTTCTTCCCCCGCCTGCTGGTGATGGCCGCCGCGATCACCGTGGGGCTGTGCCGGTTCCCCATGTCATTCTGTATGATCAGCACAGGCCGTGTGCCGCCCTGCTCGCTCCCGACCACCGGCGTCAGGTCGGCATAGTAGATATCGCCCCGTTTGATATTCACGTCTGTTTCCTCCCTTCCTTCAGGCAGACCCCGCATCTGTTTCTTATCCCATGCCGCACTCCATGCCGTATTCCGCCATGGTCACCGCCCTGTCCTCCGCCGCGAAATATGCATCCGCCTGCCGCCTGTCAAGCTGGAGGACTTCCCCGGCCGCCTTTTCCCCTGTCTGGATCTGCGCCAGCCTGTTGAATATCCTTGTGCGTACCCCTGATCCCGGATTGCCATTGATAAGTCCTCCGCTGACGTCAAGGAGGGGCCTGTCCGCAATGTCTGTGACAGTGATCCTGTCTGTGTCACGGTGGCTGCTGATAAAATCTGCCAGGTTCTCAGGCGTTGTTGAGACCAGGTATTCCTCCCTTGCGCTCCCATCTGACGGGTACACATAGGCATATCCCATCCTCTCCGTATCCATGATCCGGTTTACCATGTCAATTGTTTTCTGGTCCATGCATTCCCTCCTGTGGAGGCAGGTTCTTTCCTGCCTCATATTTCATGTTTTCATGACACAAGGACGGCGGCAGTCCCCATCGTGGCCGTTTGGAACATCCTCCCGGCTCCCTGGCTCTCTGTCGCCGTAGTTTCTATCATGAAGACATCTCCCGTCCGGGGATTCCCCAGCCCGGAAAATGCCTGTCCTTCGTCTTTTATTTCTATCTGCCCCTGTTCGACACTACTCCCCGGAGCGGGCGCAGGATGCGCCCATAGGCAGCAGGCAAAGACCGGCCGTGGCTTAAGGCCGTCATGGGTTTCTCACCCCTCCGAGGATCTCTCCGGGCCGCCCTCATTGCGTGTTCCCGCTCCTGCGGGGCTGTGACTGGACGGAAGTATCATTATAGGCTGTCCATGTCATGGCAGGCGGCCCGCCACAGGCCGCTTTGGGACGGACATTTGCCGCTCTGCACCTTTGATGTCATCTTTTTGGCAGGTTGCCCTGCAGGTGGTCATGGCGTGTCCTCCGCACCGCTTTGCTCTTTCAAGCTGGACAGCTAACGTATCTATGCTGCTGGATATGACCGCCTGGCGGCGGTATTTTTCAATGGGCAGAGGGGAGGAAAAATTCCCCTCTACTTACTTCCACGTTGGCAGGACGTTTTGCACACCCTGAAATTTAATTTTTTTCAAAAAATTTTTTCAGCTTCTTCAGGATGCGGTTCTTGCGCTTGTGTACGGCGTTGCGGTATATGCCCATGTACTCCGCTGCCTCCCGCTCGGTCTGGCCCTGGAAAAACAGGCGGTCTATCAGCTCCCGCTCATCATCAGGGAGCAGGGAGAGCGCCTTATGTAGCTGCGCGTACTGGAGTTTCCGCAGCACGGTTTCCTCCACGCTCTCAGCTTCCCCGGCAAACTGCACCTCCTGTTCTGCCAGCCGTTCCAGGGAATCCTCCCTGCTGGGTATGGTCGTTATGGTCTGGCCCTCCTGGCTTATGATGGTCTGCTCTGTCTTGAGGTCGTATTCCTGGTACTGCATCTTTCTTTCTGTGGTCTTGAGCAGGCTGATCACTTCCTCCCCTGCCTCAGGGTACATCTTCCTGTAATCCGGGATTCTGTATGCCTTTGCCATAGGCTTGTCCTCCTTTTTTTGAATTTCAAAAAATGAAGGACAGGCGGCGGGCCGCGGCATTTCCCCCGGACAGCAAAAGAGCGCAGGCCCTTTCTGCGGGGTGCGCTCTTTTGTAGGTTTATGGAGTTTTCTACATAATAGGGCAGAAAGGGCGGGGAATGTGTCGAACATAAAAAGTCCGCAGCTCCATTTGGAAACTGCGGTGTGTATGATAAATATTCAATATTTTTTTTCTGCACAAGTCCCAATCCCGCATGCTCCATGCCCTCGGCATCCCCTTTCCGGGGATACACAGCCCTTCTACCACATTTTCCCCTGACAATCTGCCACCATGGGAAATTATAAAATACACAAAGGTAGCGCAAGTGTAGATAGCGTGTAGGACTGGTGTAGGAAAACGCAAGTTACGACATAGTTGGCATAGCTTTGTCGTATACGGCATCTTTTTACGGAATTTTACAAATTTGCTATAAAAACATAACAAAAAAGCGGCTCGGAATTAGATATCCAAACCACTATTTACACATTTATTATTTAGGGTTCACTTCAAGGCAATATCCAATTTCTCTGACACACCGGATTGTAAATGAAGCATTTGGCATTGCCTTGTACAATTTTTCGCGTAAGTTTCTTATATGACATTTCACAGCATTGTTCTCCCTGCCAATTGCTTCGTCTCCCCATACATTCCGATATATCTGTCCATAAGTAAGAACCTGTCCTCTGTTCACTACCAGAAGATAAAAAAGATCATACTCTTTCGCTGTCAGACTGATTTCCTTTTGCCCATGATATATCTTCCTGCGGCCAGGATATATTTCCAACCCTGGTACTGACAGTATCACCTCATCCTCCATCTGCACATATTCAAAATCAGGATGATGTTTCAAGACCTCTATCACTTCATCAAAGATTGGAGAATCCTGTCCATCAAACTCAATCATCAATATGCGTCCGATACTATCACCTTCTTTATTCTGTTATTCTGTTCCAATCCTCTTTTACATTTTTAATCACGCTGAAACACGCTATGGTATTGCAACCATTTCATTATATATTTTGTTTTTATTTTGATCTATTCTTTATGTATAACCCCAAAGACAGCGAAGCTACAAGTGCCATAAGAAACGCCGAAAGCACAAAAGCAGGAGATCCAGGTTCTGTAATACTTGAACCAAGAAATGTCGATAAAACAACACCTAATGTCGTTCCCAATATGCCGCCTGCCAAATAATGCGGAAAAGGGACCTTCGTGGCACCAAGATATAAACTCACAGCATCACCTGGCAAAAAAACAAATGTGCGTAGCAGAAAGGAGATGAACAAAGGATTTCGACCCTGTCGGGAACAGATTTCATCCAGTTTAGGGTACTTTGTAGTTAAGCTATCCACCATATCAGAACCGGAAAAGCGCCCTGCCCAATAAGGAATGGTAAGTGTGATCGCCCTACCCAAGAAGTTTATAAGCAACGCAATGGGAGTCTGAAAAAGATGTCCTGTTGCTATCTGCAAGACAGCAATTGGAAATACAAAAGACATGCTTTTCAGCGCATATAAAAGCAGAATCACAAAAGCGGCCGCCATTGGTGCTTCCGGCGTATAATTTAAAACAGCCTCGACAGTTATCTCTTTACCTGATGTAAGAGGCAAAATGATAAAAATCGCACATATAATAATGGGTAGGAATTTTAAAAATTTCTTAATTCTCTTATTTTTTTGTTTTTTCATATTTATTGCTCCAATCAATGAAAATGAAATCAACCAGACTATGCTTCACGTTTTGTCGTGGCTTCTTTCAATAATTCGTATGCGGCAGATGCTGCTGGAACACCCAACAGCATTCCAACCGGCCCAGCCAGATTACCCCCAATTGTTACCGCTGCAAATACCCATATGGCAGGAAGATTGATTCTTGCTCCCATTACCCTGGGATAAATTAGATTCCCTTCAAGCTGCTGTAAGATTAACAGAAACACAATAAATATAAATGCTTTAAAAGGACTCACAGTCAGAATAAGAAATGCTCCCACAATTGTGCCGATAAAAGCCCCCACAATAGGAATAAGTGCTGTCACCCCAACCAATGCACTAATCATGGGCGCATATGGCAACCGGAGGATCAACATACCAATCATACAAAGCATCCCCAAAATAACGGCTTCTGCTGCCTGCCCCGCAATGAAATTCCGAAAACTCCTGTTACACACAGAAACAATGTGAACTAATACAGAACCAAATTTCCGTGGAAGCCAGACTTGGATAAGGCGCAATGTCTGACTTTTCAGCTTTTCCTTATTCGCAAGGACATATATAGAAAAAACCAGACCAATAAAAAAATTCATAAAACCGCTCGCAATGGAACTTACTGCTCCTGCAGCCTGTTGGAGCAACACATTTCTTTGAGACAGAGTCCACTGCTCTAAGTTACTTTTTATCTGTACCCAGTCAATATCAATCTGCTGCAAATATTCCCCAACAGGTAATTGGGAAAAGTCAACAGTCTGTTCCCATGAAGCTGCCTGATCAATGCCTGACATGACAATTTGTGCAACCAAATGAATTGTATCCACTATTTCCGGGATTACAAGAAAAGCAATACCGATGAAAATACCTAAGACCAGCACAAGTGAAAGGACAATGGCCAGTGGACGCTTCGCTTTCTCCTTTTTTATATGCAGATGTCTTTCAATTGGGCGCATGGGCACATTCAGAATCAGAGCCATGACCATCCCTAATAATATTGGAAATGTAACATTTATGAACCACTTTATCCCTACTGCTATCATGTCTAAATGTCGGATTGCCAGATAAATCAGAATACAGGCAGTCACCACCCCAATAATCCATCTTGTAATTTTACGGATTTTCGTTTTATCAGTTATATTAATTTCCATTCTATTTTTCTCCAAAGAATACTTAACAGATGTATTTCAAAAGCAAATAGTGTTTAATACAATATATTGAAAAATGAGTCGGTTTTTGGTATAATTGTTTCACTATAATTTTGGAGGTGGGCTTATGAACCGGACCAAAAAAGCCATTAGTGAAGTGTTCTGGCAACTCCTGGAAGAAAAACCCTACAATAAAATTACAGTGCAGAATATTGTAGAACGCTGCCAGGTAAACAGGAACACATTTTACTATCATTTTCAGGACATCCCTGCATTAGCCGAATATTCCATTAAGGAGTGGACCGAGCGGATAATCAGGGAAAATAGTAAATTTGGATCAGCAATCAACTGCCTTGTTCCTATTACCAAAGAGTTTGTAAAACGGAAGACTGCTTTCAACCATATTTACCATTCCGTCTGTGGTGAAACTCTTATACGATACATGAACGAAACCAGTCACCATATAGTGCAATCTTATATAGAGAATGCAACCAAGAGCACCGATCTTACATCCGAAGGTAAAGTTGTTTTGATTCGCTATTATAAAAGTATATTGGTCGGTGTCGTACTGGACTGGTTTGCCGCCGGAACCTCCTATGACTTGATTGATTTCTGTCAGATAATCTGCCAATCTTATGAAGGTTCTTGTAAAAATGCTGTCCATAAACTGGCAACAACAACCGCATGCTTATAGCTGCATAAAGCAGGTAACAGCAGCCTGTCAAGCTTTTATTTTTACGCTTACCCCCATACCAAAGGAATTGGGGCCTACATGGCTGCTGATGCTGCATGTGAGAGGATCATAAATCAATTCTTCATCAGGAAACATTTCTTTTGCCTGTGCATACCAATATGCCAGATCATCTTTATCTGTAAAGCTCCCAGCTATACCAATCCGTATATCATGCCCCTGCCGTTTGAACTGTGCCGCCTTTTCCTGTATTGCCCTCAATAACCTTTTTTCACAACATTTTTGTCCCCTTACCTTTTCATAAGCATCAATCTTGTTTCCCCCGATGACCAACAGAGGCTTGATATTCAAAACGGAGGCCATAGCTGCTGCGGCAGATGTAATGCGCCCTCCTTGCTTTAGGTAATCTATATCATCTACTCCCACAAATACAATAGAATTCAAAGAATTTCTTTCCAGCCTCTCCTTTATGGCGGATGCACCCATGCCCTGACCTGTCAGCCATAATGCATCCTGTACGGCATGGCGCTGCGTGACGGAAATCCTTCGTGCATCAGCTACATATACTCTTTCGGGAAATTCCATAGCCATCTGGCAGGCTGTATGAAAAGAACCCGAAAGACCGCTGGACATAGGAATATATACCAATTCGTCAAAGCCGCTGGAAAGCACCTTTTCCCACATGGACATCAGATCTGCCGGAGCAGGCTGGGATGTATGGACTTCTTGATTGCCTTTCAGGTGAATGAGAAAGGATTCAGGATGCAGGTCAATCCCCTCATAGTAAAAGTCATTTTGAATATATACAGGCATCGGTATGATAAATATGTTTAAATCTGCAGCTTCTTCTTTGGAAATGCCGCAATTACTGTCGGTCACGATTGCTGTTTTCACGGATATGTCCCCCTCTGTCATCGGTTATAAAATATTGGAATCTGGTTCTCAGGATAGCCTATCCTTACCCAAAAGGCGGCGCAACTGTTTCTGCGCCGCCTTACCATGATCTGCCTACAGTTATCTTTCTGACGGCCTTCTATTTCGTATTATCTTTGTTCCTTGCACTTTTCTTCCACAGCTCATCCGCAACGGGTTTCCAGTTTTCCGCATAGCGGTCGCATTTCGCACAGAGGTGCTCCGCGCTTTCAGGAGACTGCAGATCTGTGGAATGGGCTCCTGTGCAGCCCACCATTTCACGGAGCTTGTCCGGGTTTTCCAGCATGGGGCATGGCTGCATCATGTTTTCGTTGAAGGGCTGCCTGTCATGGTAGGCCATCATCATAGGAGAACGCAGCGCTTCTAAAAGTGTCTTTTCCCGGATGTTGGAGTCAGAATAGTGGACAAATACACAGGGGTCAATATCTCCGTTGGCATTGATGTGAAGATATCGGCGGCCGCCTGCAATACACCCGCCCACATATTCTGCATCATTCTGGAAGTCCATGGCGAACAATGGTTTTTCTGCCCGGTAGCGTCTGATTCTCTCAAAAGTGCCTCTGCGTTGATCCGGTGTAGGCATTAACTGCGGAGCTGCATCATTTCCCACAGGCATATAGTGGAAGTACCAGATAAAATATGCCCCCATCTGAATCAACTGGTCGAAATATTCTTCCGATGTGATCGATTCATAATTTGCACTGGTATAGCAGGAAGAAATGCCGTATATCAGCTTCTTACTCCGCAAAAGCTCCATTGCTTTCAGTACTTTTGCATAAACACCGTTTCCGCGCCTTCCGTCCGTTGCATCCTCAAAACCTTCCAGAGAGATAGCTGGAACAAAATTACCTACCCGGAGCATTTCATCAGCAAAGGCTTCATCAATCAGCGTGGCATTGGTAAAGCACAGGAACACACAGTCAGAGTGCTTTTCACACAGACGGATAAGATCCTTTTTACGAACCAGCGGCTCACCGCCGGTGTATATGTACAGGTACACGCCAAGCTCTTTCCCCTGGCATATGATATCGTCAATCTCATCATAAGAAAGATTCAGCTTGTTCCCATATTCTGCAGCCCAGCAGCCGGTACAATGGAGATTGCAGGCAGACGTAGGGTCTAACAGAATTGCCCACGGGATATTACAGTTATATTCTTTTCGCAGACTTTCCTCTTTAGGCCACCCGATCAGGCCGGCATTGATGAAGAAATTTACCGCCAAAGTCCTTATGACATTCGGATCAACGTCCGTAAACAGCCGCCGTACATAGGAGTAATAGGGGTGCTGAGGGTTGGTGATGATCTCCCGGATGGTCTTTCTCTGGGAAACAAATTCTCCGTCTGCAAACTTGTCGGCCCAATCCATGATCTTAAGCATATTCTTCTCAGGGTCCTTGTAGATGTAGCGGAACGCCTGTTCCAAACCAAATTTTTTAAGTGTTGTAGTAGCATTCATTGTTTCCATCTCCTTATTGTTATTCAAAATTTTATCTTTTCATAAAAAAGTCTTCTATTGCAGATAATGCTTCCTGTTCATCCTTTCCTGATGCTGCGATATTTATAGCCATTCCGTCCGTCAGATTGAATGCCATAACACCCATAAGGCTTTTGGCATTGATCCGGTACTGGCTGCTTTCAAGCATAACCTCACTGTCAAAAATACAGGCTAAATGGATCAGGTCTGCCATATTCTTTTGTGATATGTCTGATATTGTGATTTCTTTTCTGGTCATGTCCGTTCCCTTTTCTCCTGCCCCACGGATAACAGTTATTCATCTATTTCTTCATCCTCCGATTTCCCGTCATCGGAATCAGGGCATGGCGACAGATATACTGTACACTGGACGATATACTGCCTCATAAACCCTTCTGCAAGCAAACTGCACCCTGCTATCATCTGTGTATTCATTACGATCAGCACCACTCCTAATGTACCTGAAAGGATTGAGGATGCCAGTATTACGAACCATTTGGCAAGCCCGAATTTTTTTGCATCCATAGATGTCTGTATACCGAGCAGGCTGTCCATAAGGATAAGGAAACCGAGCCCAGATAATAAACTCCCATTGAATTTCGAGCCTATGGCCAATACCACAATTCCAAGCACAATCAGAAACAATCCGCAGGCAAAGTCATATTGAAATGCAAGGCAGTACAGGTCATGGGAGAGATAGCCCGTAATCTTAATGATGCCATAAACAATCAGAATGATGCCTGCCGCCATGGCTGCTGCCTTCGGGGATATGTCCGGTACAATCAGGCAGCCAATGCCTGAAATGTAGAATAGGACAGAAATCAGGATATACCCCGCTCTGGCAATTTTTATCTGTTTCAAGGCTGTCACCTCCTCCAAAAGCCTGTAACTGATAATCTATTTTTTCTGGTCATTTTCCATCCCACATGCCTCTCCGAGACGTTTCATTGCTTTTCCGGCAAAGTCACGTCCCCCGATGCCAAAGGAAATGGCAAAGGCCGTGGCAAGGGCAGCAACAATCAGGATAAATGCGGTATTGACGATTTCCTTGGCAATTCCCAGTTCATTCAGCACCATAAATATGCCGATGGTATAGATTGCGATTTTACTGACCAGCGTCAGAACTGTATGGTTGTTCTTGGATAAGGCCTTGCTGGCAAGTCCGTCACACACATAGCATACAAGCAGGATCAGGGCAGCTGCCAGTATATTAGGCATAAATTCGATGACTGCATTTCCAATACTTGTAAGGACATCCAAATGCAGTACACCAAAGCTTTCTACGATAAAGAATATCACCATAATGATATGTACAATTTTGCCAATAACCTTTGATAATACAAATCCTTTTCCCCTATCTTCCAACCGCTCTGAAAGTTTTGCATCAAATCCAGCAGAAGCCGTCAGACTTTCTACAATATTTCCTGAAAACCTCGCCACCATGCATCCGATAATGATAATAATCAAAGCTGCCAGTATGTTAGGGATGAATTCAAAAATTGTGTCAAGCATCCTGATTGCCGGGACAGAAACAGCCTGGATATTCAATACCTGTAAGGCAGCTATAAACACCGGAATCAAAATCAGTACATATATGATGTATGCCAGTGTATTGGACAGCCTTCCTTTTTCCGTGACCTGAATTCCGGCCTTTTCCTGTAGAGAGTTCACTTTCAGCCGGTTAAACACCGGAACCAGAAGCTCCCGAACCATGCGTGCAATGAAGAAACCTACCCACAAGACAAGCACTGCTGCAAAAATGTTCGGCAGATATCCCCACAATGTATTGAGAAGATTCAATATGGGGGAAGAAACCTCCCTCATGCCAAGACTCTCAAAAATTCCCGGAACAAAGAGCAGGAATACCAGTAAATGGACTAACTTTCCGATAAACTCTGCCACCCTTTCACTCCCGGTACCTTTAGGGGAATTGTTTCCGGTATCATCACTTGCCCGCTCAAGAAGTGTATTCAGCTTTGCCGGGGCGAGTTTCGCCTTGGTAAACAGCTTGACAACCAAAGATCTTACGATTGCCGAAGTGACAAATGCAAGGAGCAGGATCAGTACAGCCTTTATTATGGCCCATATCCCGCCGCTGAATAGAGAAGCTAACATTTCGTTCATAATGGACCTCCTTGTTGGTAAAAGATTTTATGCTGATACTGTACACCCGATTGTTCTTGCTTCAAATAGACAAATAAAGTATAAATATCTAAAAATCAGACAAATTGTAACAACCTGTCTAATTTTTAAACATTTCAGTTTTACCTGTCTATTGAACGATGAAAAAGAAAATCATATTATGAATGAAAATACATTGTAGGTAGTGTCAAGTAGTCTATGAAAAAACCGGGCCGAAAAAATAGGCTCAACTG
>CAOKWI010000107.1 GCA_948473115.1 uncultured Lachnospiraceae bacterium
AAGTACCCCTGTCTCCCCTGCGCCGTCCCTTCCTCCACAAACCCAAGCCGCCTGGTACCACCGGGGCTGAACGGCTACATTTCCCCAATATCTGCCTTCGGCTTTTCCAGACCCTCAATGACAATCCCGTTTCTCTCGGCATAATCCCAGAGTGCGGCGTGAATCGACTCCTCCGCCAGCAGGGAACAGTGTACCTTCACAGGGGGCAGCCCGTCCAGCGCTTCCATCACCGCCCGGTTTGTCACCTGCAATGCCTCCTGGACCGTTTTCCCTTTCACCAGTTCTGTGGCCATGGAACTGGTGGCAACCGCGGCGCCGCAGCCGAAAGTCTTGAATTTAGCCTCCCGGATCACGCCGCTTTCGTCAATCTTCAGGAACATCCGCATGATATCGCCGCATTTGGCGTTTCCCACGGTCCCCACACCGCTGGGATCCTCTATCTCTCCCATGTTTCTGGGATTCTGAAAATGATCCATCACCTTTTCACTATACATATTCACTCGCCCTCCGTTGCTGCTCATAGTATTTGTTCCGTCCCCCCGCCGCTGTTCATGGTATTTGTCCCGTCCCTGCAATCTCTGTGCAGGACCGCTCCCTTTTCATCATCAGTTCCTGCCTTTCAGGAAATCCTCATACAGGGGGGACATATTCCTCAGTTTCGTAAGGATTCCCTTTAATTCCTCCACCACAATATCCGCCTCTTCCACTGTATTTTCCTCGGACAATGACAGGCGCAGGGAACCGTGTGCCTCCTCATGTTTCAGCCCGGTGGCAAGAAGCACATGGGAAGGATCCAGGGAGCCGGAAGTACAGGCGGAACCGCTGGAACCACAGATTCCTTTCATATCCAGCATGATCAGCACGGATTCCCCCTCCACAAACTGAAAGGAGAAATTCACGTTGCCGGGAAGCCGCTTCGTCCTGTGACCGTTTAAGCGGCAGTAAGGGATCTCAGCCTCGATCCGCCCGATCAGGTAATCCCGCACCGCGGTTTCCTTCGCCGCCCTCTCTTCCATTGTGGCGGCCGCCCTGGCCACAGCCGCGCCCAGCCCCACGATCCCCGGCACATTCTCTGTGCCCGCCCTGCGGTTTCTCTCCTGTGCGCCGCCGTGGATCAGGGATCCCGCCTTCACTCCTGTGCGGATGTACAGAAACCCCGTTCCCTTGGGTCCGCCGAACTTATGGCCGCTGGCACTGAGCAGGTCAATATGGAGTTCTTCCACATCTATGGGCAGATGCCCGAAAGCCTGCACCGCGTCCGTGTGAAACAGGATCCCATGTTTCCCGGCAATATCGCCAATCCCGCCGATGGGTTCTAGGGTGCCGATCTCATTGTTGGCAAACATGACGCTGATCAGGATCGTGTCCGGTCTGATGGCCGCCTCCAGTTCCCCAAGGTCTACCAGTCCGTCCCTGTCCACTCCCAGATAAGTCACTTCAAATCCCTGTTTCTCCAGATATTCGCAGCTATGTAAAACGGCATGATGCTCGATCTTCGTGGTGATGATATGCTTTCCCCTGCCGGCATACGCTTCCGCCACGGCCTTCAGCGCCCAGTTATCCGCCTCCGACCCGCCTGCGGTAAAATAGATTTCCTCCTGCTTCGCCCCCAGAAAGGACGCAACGGTTCTGCGGGCCTCATTGATGGCTTTCCTGTTGGAGGAACCCAGGGAATAAATGGCGCTTGGATTTCCGTAATGCTCTGAAAAATAAGGCATCATTGCCTGTACAACCTCCGGCGCGGTCCTGGTGGTTGCCGCATTATCCATATATATCATATTGAACCTCCATTCGTTTACTGGAGCACTCTCGGAAACTCCCCTGCACCCATCTTTGCGGCTGATTTTCCGAGACCGCTCTGCTGCCTGTGGCGATCTCCGCCCTCTTTATTCCATACCAATTAGCTAGGAATTGGAACATCCTTATAATAGCACCGTCCTCCTGTTCTGTCAACTCCTTCAAAGGAATATAATGGTGGAAAAGCAATTTCGGACAATATATTTTATGAAGAAAAACAGTCACCACCCACTCATCATGGGAACCCTGATCCTTACGGCCACCGGTCTCTTAAGCCGGGTCATCGGATTCTTTTACCGGATCTATCTTTCCCGGCTCTTCGGCGAAGAAGGAATGGGCATTTACCAGCTGCTGAGCCCTGTGCTCTCCCTGGCCTTTTCCCTCACCGCCGCAGGCTACCAGACCGCCATCTCCAAGCTGGTGGCGGAACGCGCTGCCACTGACCGCTCTCATCCGCTCCAGCCAATGTTCGCAGGTCTGAGCATCTCCATTCCCCTGTCCCTCCTGTGTAATGGCGTCATCTATCTGTTTGCCGACCCCATTGCCTGCATCCTGTTAGGGGAGCCGAGAACCGCCTCCATGCTGCGGATCCTTTCTTTCTCCATTCCCTTAAGCGCCGTCCATTCCTGCATCAACGGTTACTTTTACGGCATAAAAAAAGCGGGGTATCCCGCTGCCGCCCAACTGGTGGAGCAGGTTGTCCGCGTCGCCAGCGTCTATCTGGTGTCGGGATATTGCTTCTCCATCGGAAGGGAGCCTGCCATCGGTGTGGCCGTGCTGGGTCTTACCATCGGGGAATTCTTCTCCATGCTGGTCTCCGTCGGTTCCATGGCCCTTTGCAGGGAAAATGCCGTCTCCCCCTTACATAACCTGCGCGGCTGCGCGGTCTACCGCCCTCTGATGCAGATGGCTCTTCCGCTGACTGCCAACCGCATTGTATTGAACCTTTTACAGAGCGTGGAATCCGTATCCATTCCCGCAAGGCTGCGTATGTATGGCTATGACAACGCCACCGCCCTGAGCGTCTACGGGGTGCTCACCGGCATGGCCATGCCCCTGATCTTTTTCCCCCATGCCCTGACAAACTCTGTGGCAGTCATGCTCCTGCCCATCATCTCGGAAAGTTATGCGCTGGGGGATATCGGAAAGGTTCGCTCCGCCGCCCTGCGCACCGTAAAATACTGCGGGGCGATGGGCCTCGTCTGTATGCTGGGCTTTGTACTCCTGGGACGGTGGGCGGGGAGTTTCCTCTTTGACAGCACCCTGGCAGGGCACTTTATCACCACCCTTGGCTTCGTCTGTCCCTTCCTCTACCTGGATACCACCCTCTCCAGCATCCTCCAGGGGCTGGGAATGGCAGGACACATCTTTGTGATGAACGTATTCAGCCTGCTGATCCGCCTGGGCTTTGTCTTCCTGGCGGTGCCCGCTTACGGCATCACCGGTTACCTCTGGGGGATCCTGGCCAGCCAGCTGGCGCAGACGATCCTGTACCTGCTGTGTCTCCGCCGTTTCCTGCGGAAAGCAGTGAGACAGCCCGCCGGAGACTATGCCGTGAGATAAGTCCTCATGGTGCGCAGGGCATTTTTCTCCAGCCGTGAGACCTGGGCCTGGGAGATCCCAATGGCCTCCGCCACTTCCATCTGTGTCTTGCCCTCAAAAAAACGAAGCGAAATGATCTCATGCTCCCTGGGGTTCAGTTTCTTCATCGCCTCGCTGAGGGAGAGGTTTTCAATCCAGGTTTCTTCCTTGTTTTTCTTGTCGCTGATCTGATCCATGACATAAAGCGTGTCGCCGCCGTCCGTAAAAATCGGCTCATACAGGCTCATAGGATTCTGGATGGCGTCCAGTGCATAGACGATATCCTCCTTGGAGATCCCCACCTCGGAGGCGATCTCCTCGATGGACGGCTCCTTCAGGTTTTTCCGCGTCATGGCCTCCTTTGTGTAGATCGCTTTATAGGCGGTGTCTTTCAGGGAACGTGACACTCTGATGCTGCTGCTGTTGTCCCTGAGGAAACGCCGGATCTCGCCGATAATCATTGGCACCGCGTAAGTGGAAAATTTGACGTTGAGCGAAGAGTCGAAATTATCAATTGCCTTGATCAGCCCGATACAGCCGATCTGAAACAGATCATCCACATTTTCATTGCTGGAGGAAAAACGCTTGATCACGCTGAGTACCAGACGGAGATTGCCTTCTATATAAGTCTCCCTCGCCTCCTTGTCTCCCTCCTCGATCTGGCGGAACAGTGCCTCCTTCTCCGCCGCCTTCAAAAGAGGAAGTTTTGCAGTGTTCACACCGCAGATCTCTACTTTTCCCAGTGCCATTTCCGGTTCCTCCCTGTACTGTTTTTCTTCATTTTTGGTATTAAGAAGTATGTACAGGGAACTCTGACAATATTCTGGTAAAAATTGAAAAAGTATGATAAGATACGATACAAACGAATTACCCGCGGCATTCGCCAGCTGTCCGTGCAGGCAACGGCACAAATTCCACCTGTGCGGTTGGACGCTCCAAGGAGCATCCAACCTGACTCTCACATTCACAAAACCCGCGCTTACGCGCTCCTGCGTCTGCTTGCGCATCCGCGTTTTGCTCATTTGAGAGTGGGTTGCTAATCCAACGCCCCGTCTGCATTGCCATAAATGGCATGCAGACCGGTCATTGGATTGCAACCGCACAGGTGGCACAAATTCCACACAGCCGACTCAGCTCATTGCCCGCGGAAATGGAAGGAACAGATATTTATGTCTTCAGGCAGGAACCGGTATGTTTACATTTTTCTTACGCTTATGGCTGCTTTTTGCGGTCTGATTTGGGCAATTACAAATCTATCCTATGACGGCGAATACCAGATCTCCATGGCGTACCGTCTCTTGCAGGGCGATAAGATGTTTCTGGAAATGTGGGAACCGAATCAGACCAGCGCCTTTCTCCCTGCCGCGTTGATGTGGATCTACCGGAAGCTTTTTCATACCACCACCGGTATCGCAGTTTACCTGCAGGTCTGCGGGATCCTGATCCGGGGAGCGCTGGCTTTTTTGCTGTACCGGACGCTGCGTGAGGACCTGGATCGGCCTCTGGCATACGGGATCGGATTACTATTCTTCATGGTCTCCCCAAAAGACCTGGCCATTCCGGAATACAGCAATATACAGCTTTGGTATTGCACACTGCTGTTCTGCTCTCTGTGGACATTTCTGAAAAAACAGAAGCTGTATCTTCTGCTCCTGAGCGCGCTATGGCTCTGCCTTGAGACGCTGACCTATCCGTCCTGTGCCATTGTCCTTTTCGGTGTCATACTGCTTTTGGCTTTCTATACCACCCATAAACGCAGGGACATCCTGCTCCTGACGGGAATATGTGCCTTCCTGGGGCTGTCCTTCCTGTGTTACTTCTTATTCACCATCGGCCCCGATACCTTTATGAAATGTATCACAGGTATGTTGGCCATTGAACCAACCCATACCATTAGCGGCAGTTCCAAGTTACAGGGCTATCTGTCAAGTCTGCTTAAAATTTCCCTGATCTTTGCATTCATCGGTGCAGCCGGCTTTCTGGTCAGCCTGGTTCCGGTTCGTCTGCTTCCGATTCGCCTGGGGAAGCAGCAGCCGGCAAGGCAGCGCCGTCCGGCACGGTGGCTTTACTGCTGTATCACAATTATGCTTGTGGGATTTCTGATGAATATACTGAGTGCGGACAACCGCAGCGCATATAGCATAATCCTGCTGGCCATCCTGGGAGCCGGGTTCCGGAATCGGAATGTCCTGTCGGGAAATCAAAAGAAGATCTATGTCTGTGGGAGCATGATCGGAGGATTGAGCCTGCTGGCCACCTTGCTGTTGACAGACCATCCGATGATCACGGTCTCCGTGCCATATGGATTACTTGCGGTGTGTGCCGCCCTGATTCCCATCTGGGAAAAGCTAGGCCAGTCCCCTTATGCACCGCTGCAGAAACGCTTTTGCCATTTCTTCCTATGCTTTCTGATCCTGCTGGCATTCCGCTGTATCTTTGTCAGAGTTCCCCTGTCAGGGAAGGGACAGGTCTGTTCCACCTTTTCGGACCTGTCCATCGTCCGCACCGGCCCCGCCCTGGGGATCATTTCAAACGAGGACGGAGTGTGCATCCAGCGTGACAGCTACCCTGAATGGAAGGAAAGCATCCCGCCCGGAAGCAAGGTGTGGATCGTAGGCAGCGTCGTGGATACATTAGGGTACCTATATGAGGACGTGGAAGTGGCAGGTCCTTCCACCATGTCAACCCCCTCTTACAACGAAACCGTGCTGGAATACTGGAGACTGAATCCCGGCAAATATCCCGATGTCATTGTGGCAGAAGGCTACCTGGGTGAAATCTCCTATGAGCTTTCCGGCAATCAATGGCTGCTGTCCTTTATAGAGGAAGAGTTTCAGCCGGAGTACGTGGTATACGGAACCTACTGGAATTATTATTTCCGCAAAGAACCGGATCTCACCAGGTAGCATACATGAATCCTGCATCGGGCGCATATATTGGGAACAACGCAAAAAAAGAGGAAAACATGCTGTTCTCAGAATTAAAATGCAAGGACGTCATCAATACAAAGGACTGTAAAAAGCTTGGAAAGGTATCAGACCTGGAATTTGACCAGTGTACAGGCTGCATCAAGAAAATCATAGTGCCCGGGAGCAATAAATTCCTGTGCTTCCTGAATTGTGAGCCGGATATTGTGATCCCCTATAAGGACATCTGCCAGATCGGTCCGGATATCATTTTGGTTGACATAAGATGCTAAAAATGCTATACTACATAACGCCAGAATTGGCCGTACTGCACTGGTTAAACGTATGTGGCTGGCGTTATGTAGTCAGGTTACTCGGAAGCTTTAACTGTTACGCAGTTTAATGTATCTATACATCCGATGGAGGAAAAGTACATGAAATGTCCTTTTTGCAGTCACGAAAACACAAGAGTAATAGACTCCAGACCGGCAGATGATAATAATTCCATTCGCCGCCGCCGTGTGTGTGACGGCTGTGGCAAGCGCTTCACCACCTACGAGAAGATCGAGACGATCCCCCTGATCATCATCAAGAAGGATAATAACAGGGAAACCTATGACCGCTCCAAGATAGAGGCCGGCGTACTCCGTGCCTGCCACAAGCGTCCGGTCAGCGCACAGCAGATCACAAGCCTTGTGGATGAGGTGGAAAATGAGATCACAAGCCGTGAGGAAAGGGAAATTGCCAGCCAGGTCATCGGCGAAATGCTGATGAACAAGCTGAAAGATCTGGACGCCGTTGCTTACGTGCGTTTCGCTTCTGTCTACAGGGAATTTAAAGACGTCAATACTTTTATGGATGAATTGAAGAAGATGTTGGAATAAATATTGGAACAGGTTATCCTATCTTTAAAATGAGATGGCCAAAACGCCTCCGCCGAAAACGCGTGGGGCGTTTTTCTATTGTAAAAAAATGCCGGGAAACGAATCAGCCTGTGTTTCCCAAAGAGACACTTGACAGGAAACCGTATGATACATATAATACGGTTAGGAGAACTGTATTACACAACTAATACGGTTTGAGCAGAGCATATGATATCATTTGACAATTTTGTTCTGGAGGGCGATGGTCCCATTTATCTCCAGATCATAAGACATATCAAACAGGGGATTGCCGCCGGAACCATGGCCGATCAGGAGGAAGTGCCTTCCCGCAGGGTGTTGTCCGCCCTTCTGGGAGTGAACCCCAACACCATACAGAAAGCATACCACCTGCTGGAGCTGGAAGGCATCCTCCTGTCCAGATCCGGCTCCAAAAGCTGTATCTGTGCGGATCCGGGGAAAAGAAGGCAGATCCGGCAGGAACTTCTGCAGAATGACACGAGGAACTGGGTTGCTGCCATGAAAAACCTGAAGCTGACAAGGGAAGAGGCTTTGGAGCTGGCACAGCAGATATGGAAAGAAAATGACTGTATGGACAATGGGTGGCAGACTGAACATAACAGGGAAAATGACAGCGGAGGAAATTGCAGAGAATGAGGGGAACAGGAAAAGCCGACAAATCGATACCGGGTAATCCGACTCTGTCAGTGCTGGCCCTCCTGGCACAGGGAAGCTTTTACAAAGTGCTGGCCACGGCGGTAATCATGGCAGCGCTGGAGTGTGTCAGTTTTCGGCTGTCTTCTCTTTTCTTCCTGGCGGCGCTGGGGATGGTGTTCCTGATATTATGTGTCATGGAAGGGGAACCCGGAGGCGTCAAATCCCGTTATACCTGGCGCCGCCTCCGGATCACGCCAAAACACCTTTTCCTTTTGAAAACATTTTATAACATTCTGTGTTTTCTGCTGCTGTTCGCGGCACAGGCGGGCATGGGAATCTGGTTCTGTCACCGGTACCGCATTCAGATGCCACGGGAAACACAATCCCCCCAGCTGGTCTTCCTCACCTTCTACCGCTGGGAGTTCCTGCACTGCGTACTGCCCATGGCGGAGACCCTGAAATGGATCCGGAACCTGCTTCTGATCCTGACGCTTTCCATGAGCGCAGCAGCGGATACATCCATCATACCCCGCAAGGACATGGTTCTGGCCAGGGCTTTCCTGTATATCATGACAGCCTGCTGGTTCATAACACCTGTCGGCGTTCAAACCGCAGACATCGGGCTCTGTATCGCCTGCATTGTGATCTGTACCGCCATGGTCTACGGAATATGCAGATATGACCGACGGGAAATCTGATCCTCCGGCAGCGGTGGATTCGGTTCCTCCGCATCTCAGGAACTGTACCGAAATAACACGTGAATGGAAACAGGAGAATTCATGAAACGGATAAAGGCATGGATAGACAAACTGGAAAAATGCTATCCTCCCGGATATGCATACCGGTGGGAACTGGCAGTCACAACAGGACTGATTCTGGCAGCCGTCTGTTTCAGCCTGCGTTTCCTGGCCAGGTTGGACAATGCGGTCTCCGGACTTTATTACTATGACTCTACAGCTGCATTGCAGCTTGTCCCCAACGTCACAATGGAGCCCTTCCACCGGCTCGTCCGGGGAAGCTGGCAGTTTTTCTGGCTTCCGGCGCTGAGCCAGGGGGCAATGGCGGTCTCCCACTACTGTTACTACTATCGGGATACCCGCAGTATTTACCTGATGCGCAGGCTGCCCCAAAAGAAGCCTTTGCCCAGGAGCTGTCTGGCGGCACCCCTGCTCTGCCTGGGACTGACGACGCTGGTGATGGCTGTATTGTGGCTGTTTTATTTGGGTTGCTACTTTCTGGCCGTACCCCCGCAGTGCCTTCCTTCCCTGTGACCGACACTCACGTTGGAAACATTTCCAACTGAAGCTTATAAGGAGCTGCCGTATGAACTGTTCCCTCCGGGAAACATTCAGAATTGCCGGAGGATCTGTTCCCTCGGGAAACGTTCAGGAAGCGAGGAAATTCTATGCTGGAAATCAAAAATATCTGCAAATTTTACAGAGAAAACCCTCTTCAGCAAGTACAGGCCCTGAAAAACGTGAGCCTACAGCTTGCCCGTGGAGAGATTGTCGGCCTGTTCGGCGAAAACGGCGCGGGAAAGACCACCCTGCTCAAGGCAATCCTTGGTTATCTTCCCTTTCAGGGCGAGATCCTGCTGGACGGCAGAAGAATCGACAGGAGCAATATCGCGCGCCTGTCCTTCGCCACCTGCGAGCATTCCTTCTTCCCCAATCTGTCCCCCGGCCAGCACGCGGAATTTTACCAGATGCATTTCGGAAGCTTCCGCCGTAAACGTTTTCATGCCTTAATGGACTTTTTTTCGCTGCCCATGGACAAGCGGCTGAAAGCATATTCCACGGGTCAGAAGAACCAGTTTGAAGTGATCCTTTCCCTCTGCCAAGGCGCGGATTATATCCTGATGGATGAACCCTTTGCAGGGAATGACGTGTTTAACAGGGAGGATTTCTACAAGGTGCTCCTGGGAATCCTGGAGCCGTCAGAAACCATCCTCCTGTCCACCCACCTGATCCAGGAGGTGGAGCATTTCATCGGACGCGCGGTACTGCTTCACCAGGGGACGATCCTGGGCGACACCACAGTCCTTGCGCTGGAGGAACAGGGCATGAGCCTGATGGACTATGTAAGGGAAACCTATCAATATCAGGGAAACCGCGTCAGCAAGGCGCTTACAATGTCGAAACTATAGCGAGGAGGCATGTCATGAAAAGGAGTCTTGTCACAGCCGGATGCTTTTTCCTGCTGGCAGTGGCCGCCCTGCCCGTTGCGGCCTGCTACGTTGACCGGGGGAAAAATGCCATCGTCATTACCCAGGAGGTCGTAACAGGCGATCCCGAAGCGGCATCCGGCATTGTCCTGCAAATGGAAAACACCTGGAACAACCACCTGTTCTGGGAGACGGAATATGCCATAGGAAGCGACGGCCCCGCGGAAAGCAGATTTACCTTTTATGCCGGACAGTTACAGGATCCTGCATACAGTCCTGTCCGGGAACACGTCCGTCTCAGGGATACCCTCCCCTACTCTTACGGTCCGGGCTACGGCGCGCCGGGGCTGGATCCCGGTGCAGTCCCTGTACCGGAAACCGTGCGGGAAATGGTCCGCCAGGCCGCTCCCCGGGAAGCGGTCGTCTCTGTCATGCCCGTCCGCGACCTCTATGCATACTGGCCGGTGTCGGTGGATCTGGCCAGCGACAGCCATGCGTTTTCCTACTTTCAGGAATATGAAATGCCGGAGTTCTTTCAGATTCCTGTTCCGGAGGACGCAATGGCTGAGATCACGATCCAGAAGGATGCGGACAACAGATGCACCCTGCTGCAATGTAATGCAAAAAACGGTTCTATCGACATCATCAGCACCGGAGCCTTCGGGACGGAGGGCTGTTATCTGGCATACTACTGCGTGGATGCCCAGGACAGGGGTCTGATGCCGCCGGGGACAGATTACGGCATCTATTACGTGCCTTACCATCCGGAAGGTGTAAAGGAAATCAGGAAGGTATTCGACCTGGAGACAGACTGTATGCCGATCGCCCTGGAAACCGACGAAGAAACGGGACAGCTGTGGGCGCTTATCCTGCAGGATGGCCGGTATTATCTTGACCTGCTGGATGTAACAGGGGGCGGGGAAAGGAAAGAGGAAGGATGCTGCCGGCTGGTACAGCAGGTCACAGTGCTGGACACAAGCGCAGGCACAGTAACGGACACAGGCGCAGTTTCGGACACAGGCGCAGTTTCGGACACAGGCGCAGTTTCGGACACAGGCGCAGTTTC
>CAOKWI010000108.1 GCA_948473115.1 uncultured Lachnospiraceae bacterium
AGTTGAGCCTATTTTTTCGGCCCGGTTTTTTCATAGACTACTTGACACTACCCTGGCGGCGCACCTTCTCCTTCCCAAGCCTCGTCACGACAGGCAGCAGACCCATTCCCCGCATGGTTCCCCCCGTTTCCAGTCCCTGGGGATCGGAAATCTCCTCGCCCAGCATCTGATATCCCCCGCAGATGCCACAGACCGGCGTCTGTTCCGCCGCTTTTTTGACCGCGTCCTCCAGGCCGTTCCCGCGCATCCACTCCAGGTCGCCCATGGTATTCTTGCTGCCGGGCAGAAAGATCAGGTCCGGCTTCCCCAGATCCGCCAGGCCCGCCACATAACGCACTGACACACCGGGAATCTGCTCGAACACATTGAAATCCGTGAAATTAGAGATCCTGGGATACCGGATCACCGCCAGATCGACCTTTCCCCTCTCTTTTCTCCCGAAACGCCCTGTCAGGCTGTCCTCATCCTCCAGCGAAACCTCCATATACGGAACCACGCCGGCCACCGGGATTCCTCCCCTTTGCTCCAGTATCTCAATACCGGAATCAAGGAGCGTGGGATCGCCCCTGAACTTGTTGATGACCAGCCCCTTGACCCGCCGCCTTTCCTCCTCCGTGAGCAGCAGCAGTGTCCCCAGCAGCTGGGCGAACACGCCGCCCCTGTCTATGTCTCCCACCAGAAGCACCGGCGCGTCCACAAGCTCCGCCAGTCCCATATTGACAATGTCGTTCTCCCGCAGATTGATCTCCGCCGGACTGCCTGCGCCCTCGATCACAATGATATCCGCCTGCTCCTCCAGTTTCCGGAAGGCTTTCCTGATCTCCGGTATCAGGCTGCGCTTATAGGCAAAATATTCCCTGGCGCTCATATTGCCCAGGATCCTTCCGTTTACGATCACCTGGGAACCCACATGGCTTGTGGGCTTTAACAGGATAGGGTTCATACAGACCTGGGGACGGATTCCCGCCGCCTCCGCCTGCATGACCTGGGCCCGTCCCATCTCAAGCCCTTCTTCCGTGATAAAGGAATTAAGCGCCATGTTCTGGGATTTAAAAGGCGCCACCCTGTACCCGTCCCGCTTCATGATCCGGCACAGCCCCGCAGCCATAAGGCTCTTTCCCGCGCCGGACATCGTTCCCTGAATCATAATCACCTTTGCCATATCCGCCTCCTATGCCCCGATCCGGCGCACATACGCCAGAAGCCGTTCATTTCCTGATAAGCTGTCCTCGTCAATATCAAACAGCCCCTTGATAAAGCCGGTTTCAAAAACCTCCTCCGGCGTGCCGTACCGCTCCACATACGCTCCCTTCAGGCAGAGTATCCTGTCGGATATGATCCTGGCCAGCTCCAGTTCATGCAGGGACATAATGACCGTAAGCCCCCTCCGCTCCCTCAGTTCCTGCAGGACAGCCAGGAATTCCAGCTTGTATTTTATGTCCAGGTAGGAAGTCGGCTCGTCCAGTATCACGATCTCCGGCTCCTGGCAGATAGCCCTTGCCAGCATTACCCGCTGTTTCTGCCCGTCACTGATTCTGTCGAAATCCCGTTCTCTGATATCTGTCACGCGGGTCAGTTCCATTGCTTCGTCCACGATCCTCTGATCCTCCCCGGACAGGAGCCCGAACCAGCCGGTATAAGGATATCGCCCTGTGGCGACCACATCCCGGCAGCTTTTTAATTCCGCCCTCACCTTTTCCGTGAACACCACTGACATTTTTCTGGCCAGCGCCTTCCCATTCATTTCCGTCAGGGAATCCTTCCCCAGATACACTGCTCCACCCAGCAGCTGCAGCTGTCCCGCAATACTCTTCAGGACGGTGGATTTGCCCGCCCCGTTTGGCCCGATCAGACTTAAGATCTCTCCTCTCGGCAGGGCGATCTCCATTTCCCTGATCAGCGGCCTGCCATCATACCCCACGCAGAGATTGCTTGTGGAAAAATAGTACTGTTCCATGCGGCCTATGCCCCCCTTTTCCTTTTCGCCATAATCCAAAGCACCACCGGCGCCCCGAAGACAGCCGTCACCGTGCTGATGCTCAGCTCCGTGGGCGCGAACATGGTCTTCGCCAGCAGATCGCAGAACAGGCAAAAAACACTGCCTCCCAGGAAGCAGGCGGGAATCATCCATATGGGCTCCGTGGTGCAAAGCAGCTTCCTGACCAGATGCGGCACGGCGATTCCCACAAAGGAGACAGGCCCCGCAAATGCCACGATACAGGCCGACAAAACACTGGAAAAAACCACAAGGCAAATCCGCAGGAGCCGCAGGTTCACCCCCACATTGCGGGCGTAGGCATCTCCCAGCTGGTATGCGCCCAGAGGCTTCGACAGCAGAAAGACGGCGGTGCAGGCCAGAAAGACCACCACGGCCATGGTCCGCACATTCTCCCATGTCATTCCGGAAAAACTGCCCCTGGACCAGTTATGCAGATTGACAATATCCGCATCGTCGGCGAAGGTCACCACCAGCTCCGTCATCGCCGAACAGATATAGCCGATCATGACGCCGGCCACCACCAGCATTGACATTCCCTGAATCCTGCGCGACAGCAGCAGCACAAATCCCATGGACAGCATGGCCCCGAGAAACGCCGCCGCGATCATGGCGGCGGATGTCACCCTGACAGCCCTTCCCATGAGAAAGACCATCACCAGAGCCACCGCCATTTTCGCCCCTGAAGAAATGCCCAGGACAAAGGGGCCTGCGATGGGATTATTGAAAAAGGTCTGAAGCAGATACCCTGCAAGCGCAAGGGCTCCGCCCAGGATCAGCGCTGCTGCCGCCCTGGGAAGCCTAATGTCCCACAGGATCCTTGCCATGGTTTCCTCCTGTATCTGTCCTGTCAATGCCTTTACAATGTCCGCCACACCGATGTCCACGCTGCCGATGCAGACATTCAGGATAAAGAAAAGTAAAACGCCCATTCCCAGAAAAAGGAGGGCTGCCACATACCTGTACCTTTTCAACTCAACCTCCATGACCCGATTTCCGGCATCTGTCTCCCACTGCCCCAAGCCAGTTTTTTCCACCTCTTTACTCTAAATGGAACAGATAGTGCATGTCCTCGCATTCTCCCCGGAACATTTTATACAGATCCTCGATCAGGTAACCAATGGACAGGGACTGCTGGTACATATCGTTGGCAGTGCACCAGACGTTTCCCTCCTTCACCGCCTTGAAATCCGCCAGCAGGCCGCATTTGTCCAGGAGCGCGTCCACATCCGGGACACCGCCGTCGATGGAGCTGTTGTAGATCAGGAAATCCGCCTCCTTGGCGCCCGCATAGAATTCCTCCACCTGGATATTGATGGTGGAGCGCTTTGTATCCGGATCTCCCAGATCTTCAAAAATGTAATTCCCCCCGGCCAGTTCCATCATTTTCGGCACATAGTCATTTGACTGACGCACCTGTACCAGCCCGTTGGAGGTAATGAAAAAGAACGCCGCGGTCTTGTCCGTCCTGTCCTGCGCGCTGACCCTTTCCAGGATCGTCCTCTGCTCCTCAAATATCCTGTCCGCCTCCGCTTCCTTTCCGAGCAGCGCCCCATAGAACCTGACCCACTCCACTCTCCCCAGGGGATGGGATTCATAGCTGGAATATTCTATCATCACAGGAATGCCGAACTCCTCCAGCTTCTCCATCACTTCGGGGGAATGGGAGATCATCATGTTCTCTATGGCCAGGGTACAGTCCCCGGAAACGATCCGTTCATAATCCGGTTTGTTATACTTTCCCGCATAGAGGATATCCCCTCTTTCCATGGCGTCCCTGGCCGCTTCAATATACCAGTCCTCCTCCTTCAGCCCGGAAAAGGCAATGGCGTCCAGTCCGTCCAGCGCACTGAACAGATCCATGGCCGATGAGGCTACCAGATAAAGGTTTTCCACCGGCCGCAGCAGCACTGTGACCTCCCCGCCCCCCGGCGTCCCGCTTTCCAGTTCCGTGACCAGCCCCAGGGGGACTTCCTTTCCTTCCGGCACCACCAGGAACCGCGCACCATCCATTGTGGTGGTCAGCAGGGTATAGCCACCGGCATAATGATCCACTGTAAAGTTCTCGGCATATTGCAGTTCCATGCGGCCCTCATATGCAGGTATCCCTTCCTCACCTGTGGCAGCGCCTGCCGCAGCCCCTGTGCCGGACGCAGACGGAAGCGCTGCCTCCCCGAAGGCGTCGGACGCAAATGACAATGCTGCCTCCCCGGAGACGCCGGATACAGATGAAAACGCTGCCTCCCCGGAATCGTCGGGCGCCGATGATAATGCTGTCTCCCCGGAACTTCCGGACGCCGGACCGGAATCGGCTGACACACTGCCGCAGCCCCACAGCATTACCGCTCCCAGCAGCCAAGCAAACAATAGCCGCAGCGCCTTATTTCTTCCTCTCATCCTGCTCCCCCTCTATCCGCCTCAACCGGCACTCCTGCGCCGTTATTTACTGTTTCTTCCAATGAAAAGTGATTGTATATTCCACTTCGTGAGGCTTACTCATGGCCACCGTATCCCCGATCACATCCATGGGTTCGTCAAAGCACAGTACCGGAATCTCAAAGACGGAATCTCCCTCCGTGCTGATTGGCAGATATTTTTCTCCCCCTACGATCATATAGTCATAGTTGGGACTGTTCCACTGCACTTCAGCCATGGCTTTACCGTCTGTCACTGTTACCGTAACGGGGGACAGGATCTCTGCCTTTCCGCTTCCGCCCTCGAAGGTAATGTCCAGGCTGTAGACGCCATCCACCAGATCCTCCGGCATATCCGGGAAACCGTCTGCGCTTCCTGTATGCTCCGTCTCCGGGTTACTTCCGCCTGTCTGCGTACCCGCCTCTGACGGCCTGCCTGCACCGCCTGCCTGCGTACCCGCCTCTGACGGCCTGCCTGCACCGCCTGTCTGTGCTCCTGCTTCCGACGGACTGCCCGCGCCGCCTGCCTGTGCGCCTGCTTCCGACGGACTGCCCGCGCCGACTGCCTGTGCACCTGCTTCTGACGGACTGCCCGCGCCGACTGCCTGTGCGCCCTCTTCCACCGGAACCGGATCTGAGACGCTGACTTTATGGTCATACCAGATCCCTTTCGTCCCAATCAGCGCCAGATCAAATTCCTGCTCCAGCACAGGCACCGGCACGTCAAATCCATAGACGGTTTCCGTCATCCCGTCACTGTAGGTAACGGGATCCTCCGTGGGCTGTAGCAATTCCGCGCCGTCTTTCGCCGCTTCCTCCGCAAGACCCGGATAAAGATTTATGATCTTTTTGGATCCCAGCGAAATATGGATCGTCATTTCTCCGTTCTCCACTGTCAGAAGTCCTTTGCCGTCACAGGCTTCATTGACGCGAAACATGCTGCTGTCCGTCCGAAACTCCGCCATATAGATCCCGTCAGGCAGTTCCGCTGCCTGGGATGCCCCTGCTTCCGCCGTGGAACCGGCAGAGTTTTCTGCTATGGAAGCAGCAGGGTTTTCCGCCATGGAACCCACAGAATTTTCTGCCGCCCCTGCCTCCGTTCCCCTGTGGTCCCCACAGCCTGCGGCCAATGTCATGGAAAACAGCATGATTATAACTGCAATTTTATTCTTCATCTCAAACCAATCCCTTCTTACATATAGGCCATCCGTACTTTCCACACCGTGTATGCATAAGCGGCACTTCCCCTACCGCATTCCCCGGCAGATCCGTGTACATCCGCCAGTGGCTCTGTAACCCTTCAGCCAGAAATCCCCACAGCTCCTGAAAAGCTTCAGCGGCCCATGGCCTCCGCCGTATGCTCCACATAAAGCTTCTGGACCGTCTCGATGGATCCAAGACCGATGATCTGCACATCCACGCTGTCAAATTTGCCGGAAGCGCGGAACATGCTTAGCCAGGAATCGGCATCCTCGCCCGCCATATCATTATTGGCATGATCACCCGCCACTACCATCAGGGGACGCAGGATCACCTGTCTGTAGCCCGCCTGTCCCACGGCATCCATGACCGCCTCACAGGAGGTTTCCTCCGGCTCTCCCTCCACAGTGCCGATAAACACGTTGTCATATCCAAGTTCCGCCATCTGGGACTGCATCTGGCTGTAGGACACCTTCGCAGTATGGGAAGTGCCATGCCCCATAAATACAAATGCAACACCGGCTTCCTTGGCTGCATCCAGGCTGTCATAGCCGGCTTCCTTCACCGCAGCCTCCGTGAGCGCCTTTGCCACCGCTTCCTTGTCCGCGTTGACCACCGTCACATCCGAACCTACCTCTCCCAGGAGCGGCTCCGCCACCTTCACGATATCAAATTGATCCTTATATGCCTCCACCGACTCCATCAGTTCATCATACTCCGCGCCGTGCATCAGGTGGGTTGGCTGTATCACCAGATTCTTCACCCCGTTCTTCACCGCACGCTCCAGGGCCTGATCCATATTGTCAATGAACTCGCCGTCGCGGGCCTGCACATGATTAATGATAATCTGCGCCGTAAACGCCCTGCGCACGGACCAGCCGGGATTGGCCGCCTGGATCGCGTCCTCGATCCCCTTAATGTCGTCAACACGGCTGTCATTAAAGGAAGTCCCGAAGCTGACCACCAAAATCTCATTCTCACCGATATCATCCTGGTTGCGGGGATCGTCCCTGGAGGCATCTCCCGTATCCCTGCCAAAATAATCCGGATCGGCGTTCTCGCCCTCCACCAGCTCCTTCTGTGCCTCTGTCAATGCATCCCAGGCCGCCTTCGCCTGTGCACACTGCTCGTCCGTATCCTCTGTCCTTTGCTGGACATAGATGGCATCTATCAACGCTGCTGCCTGATCGGCCGCCTCCTGGTCAGAAACATTCTGTGCAGAGCCTCCGGCTGTTTCCGTATTCCCGTTTGAACATCCCGTGAGCACAGGTACACATGCCATAATGCCTGTCAATAAAACTGCTGCGAATTTCTTTTTCATTTTTTCAAGTCTCCTCTTCCGTTTTTCTCTTTCCAAGGCGTTGGGAACTGTAACAGTTCAGCCTTCTGTCAAACTGTTACCGGGATCTTCCGGCGATTCCCCTGAACCATTGATTCCTGCGGGCAGGCATTACCCGCGGGGCAATGAGCCAAGCATGAAATTGGCATTTCTGCCTACAGCGGGGCTGTTGAATGACCATCCCTTACGCCATGGATCTATGCACAAAAAAATCCCTCACCATAACAAAAACAATGCTACGGTAAAGGATCTGCACACAAACCAAGGAGCTGTGCATAAATAGCCTGTCGCTTTGCACAGTTCCCAAGCCTGCAGAATATATTCCAAAAGACCGAATCACAAAAAAGCATCCCCGAAAGCGATCCTGCAGGTTCACGTACAGCCAGTTACTCGTGGCTTGAAACAAACGTTTCTGTACAACATCCAGGCAGGTCTCCCGGCTGATAGGTTCAGGTCTACAGACCAGCGCGTCCGCCGTCTTCCCGGAAACATTCCAGCTTCCAGTGACATATCGGCTTCCACTCCCTAATCACGGTGACGAGTTCGTACAGGATTCGCACCTGTTTCCCTTTTCACCAAAACAAACGCCCATAATCATGCGTTCTTTTGACACCTGTATGTTATCTGTTCAATTGTTCAAAGTATATCACAAATTCTCTCAATGTCAACTAGAGCATGTTTGAAAATTCATTCAGGTCAAATCTGCCACAAATTGTGACGCACAGCTGACGGAAAGCATTTGTAACAGTTCTGCCCTCTCATTCCTAACGAGGTGGGCAAACCCCCTCCTCAGCGTCTGCTTCGCAGCCGACGCCGCTGTGCGGCTCATCTTTTATTTCATGTGAGGGCGCTCCGCTCATGCAGCAATTCGCAGATCACGCTTTGTGTGCAAGCACCCACGCGCAATTTGTGAATTGTTGCATGGCTGAACTGTTACAAGCATTTTTCAAACACGCTCTAGTACATCGTTGCGTTAATCCTGAAGTAAATCAGTGCTTGATGTTTGCGTCAGCGCAAGGCGGAGGAAGGAGGCGATGCAGTGGCATCGTTGACTGACGACAACGCAGCGATGGCGTGAACAGCGAGTGCTGATTACTCAAGGATTAATGCAATGATGTACTAGGAATTTACCGCCCGATGCCAAGGATCCGGCTGTATCCATATGGCAGCGGCATATCTGCCATCTCGGCCAGCCGCCTCCTCACGGCGCTTTCCTCCGTGATCCTGTTAGGACAGTATCCGTTATGACACCCCATGCAGATTCCCTGGCAACGGATTTTTTCATCCCGTGTCAGTTCGGCGACAAATACCACGCTCTTTTTCGGCTGCATACAGAAGGCGGAATTACAGGTAACCTCCCGCGTAAGCTTCCCCAACAGCTCCGGCAGCAGTTCCAGGGGGAATGCCTCCTCGCCGCCCGGAAAATGGTATCTTGCCACATGCCGGTCCGTATTCCCCCTGACATGACGGTTATAGGCATCATAACCCCTCACCAGAAGTTCACTGGCAAGCACCTCGATCATATAACTCCGTGACAGAAGGACTTTCTCGCTATAGCTTTCCTGCAGGCGGTCTATCCCTTTTCCCAGGGACATGACCACACATTGGTACACTGCATCAGGAAGTCCCGCCTGATACCGGTTTCCCAAAAGGACTTCCCCGCTCTCCCAGAAAGCCTCCCCACATATCAGGCGGTGCATTTCTTCTGCCACTCCCTGTAGTTCCCCGATCTGTGCATCCTCATAATGATATTTTCTGCACACCTCCCCCAGGAAAGCAGGGGCAGTCAATTCCTCCAATACCTCCGGAAACAAAGCCGACATTCTATCTCCTCTCCGGACACTCTGTGCTGCACGGAACAACCGCTTAACGGAGAGCGCCACTGGCATTTTATCTCCATACCTTCCATATTACCAGGCGCACTACGCTGCCACATAGGGCGGTCAGCAGTCCCGTACCCGTTAACACCTTGCCGATCCCCTGATTGACCGCATACTCTATCTGTAATTCCAGCGGCGGATCCTGGTATGGGATTCCCGCCCTTATGATACTGTAATACAGACCGATCAACAGGATGATAACCCCGGCTATCACGACAGAGTTAATGATCTGGCAAAGAATCCGTTTCATATTATCTTTCATACTGCTTCCTGCCCCTTCTCCCCAGATACCTGCAAACCCTGCTTTTATATGTCATATAAGCTTCACCAAATACCCCCTGCAGATAACGCTCCTCCTGTATAATCTGCAAATGCAGCATTGTCATTGCAAAGACGGAAAACAGCAACAGAGGAAGATTGAAAAACATCAGGAGCAGACCTGCGTACACACAGTCAAAGCCCAGGAAAGCGGGATTCCTGCTGATCCGGTAGATGCCGCCTGTGACCATTTCCGTTTTATCCTTCTCCGCAACACCCGCCCGCCAGCTGTCCTTCATGGTAACTACCGCCGTCGCAAATACCGCGTCACCGGCCAGACCCAAAAACGCCCCTAATAATACCGCCCATCCAGGCAGTCCGGGGCTCACGGTAAACACGCTGACCACTTCCACCACTACTACTGCATAGGTAGCAATCTTCAGGATCATTTCCGTATAAAAAACCCCGTCCTTCTCTTCCCCCTTTGCCATCTGGTCAGTCTGGATCCCTTTCCTTTTCTGCAAAAGCATCTTGCCAAGATAGACGGCGTAAAAAAATAGGAGTATGGCAATGCCGGTTATTTTCATTTTTATTGCGTCCCTTCCCGTCCTCAACCACCTACAGAAATGATTTCATTTACTTTCTCTTCTTTATCAGCCTGTTTCCATTTTACGGAATGGACTCGACCAAATGCTCGATCAGGCCGTTTACGATATCCGGCCTGTCCGTGTTTGAATTATGTCCGGCGTCCTTGATCCATTCCAGCGGAATGTCTGTGTTTTTGTGCCATGCCTTATTATACCGGATGCAGGAACCGGCGCGGTCCTTCTCCCCGCAGACCAGCAATGCCGGACACTTTATTTCATAAGGCAGGTCTTTTTCCATCGCCTCCGCGAGGATCCGGAATCCATGTCCCGCTATCTGCGAATACCGCTTCTTATCCCCTTCATACACCATCATTATTTTGCGCATCAGCTGCCTGCCATACGCAGATACAGCCACTCCGTCTGAACCGGATTTCAGGAGCGCTTTCCAGGGATAATGATAATAAACCGGCTCCATCCTTTTTAAGAGCCAGAGTTCAATCCCCGTCACATATTTTCTCTGCAGCGGGGCGGAATCAATGGAGACAAAGCCCTTTAGCTGATCGGGATAGCGCTGTGCATAAGCCTGTCCCACATAACCGCCCATGGACTGCCCTATGATAACCGGCTTTGTTATTTTTTCCTGATCTAAAATACCATTCAGCCAGGCCGCTTTATCCATCAGGTCAAAGTCAAACGTAAAAGGCCATGATGCGGCGTGGGCCGGGGCGTCCCACACGATCACATTGTATTTATTCTCAAAACAGGCAATCTGCCTGTCGAACAGCCTGTGGTCAGCAGTCAGTCCCGGCAGGAATACCAGCGTTATGGAATCCTGATTTAGGAGATTGACCCAATAATGAATGATGCCGGACCGGGTTCTATATGTTTTTTCTGTCATTTCATGCCTCCATGTACCCTGGCGCCTGATTCATTAACCAAATTGCTTCTGTATGAAAAAGGCATAAAGACCTTATAATTCAATGGACTTTACACCTTATACAAATTTAAAATTGCCTAATCTAAATTATTATCATCATCGTGTTCTTGGGGATCATGAGTCTCAATATATTCGATTAAATCAAGTATCTTTTTATCGCTCATACCGGAAGCCCTAAGCTGTCTAATAAGGTTAACAATTTCCTTACCTGTCATACAATCACCTGCTTTCTATCATCGGAAAATGTTTTGCTACAGCATAAGTATACCATCTTTCAGACGCAAAGTCTATTCCATTATCAACACGGAAATCAATTTTCAAAAAAAGATAGATAAGATATAATGAAGGCATGGAT
>CAOKWI010000109.1 GCA_948473115.1 uncultured Lachnospiraceae bacterium
AAGTAATGACACCCCACACCCTGCGCCATACGTTCTGCACCAACTTAGCCAATGCGGGCATGAACCCGAAAGCGTTACAGTATATCATGGGACATTCCAACATCACCATGACGCTGAACTATTACGCACACGCAACTTTCGCTTCCGCAAGGGCTGAAATGGAAAGGCTGATTGCAGCATAGCCGCAGACGGATTTACTACTTCTTTTACTACCATTGAGAGGGAAAACCTAAGAAGTTATGAGGGTATATAAGAACTTCTCCCCATATCTAAAATGCCGGGAAAGCCCGAAAATACGGGCTATACCGACATATAAGAACTTCTAAAGAGATAATCTAAATTCACCATAAATTTTATTAGAAAATACTCAAACTTTCCCACCAATGAAACTGGCACAAACGCTCAAGGCGGCAGAAGGTGATACATGGGAGACTGACAGGGAGGGAGTGTAAAAACATTGAAATAAGTCTTTTTGCCCAAAAAATATAGACATACCGAGTGATATTTGTTAAAATTAGACAATGGATGTAAATTTAACAGGGCAATCTGGACAGATTGGGAAATGAGGGAGGAAAGAATATGGACAATCCGAACAATCCGAACAAAGAAGAAACAGGTACACTCGGTAAAAACAGTCAGGAGCTTCACCTGCGCATGATTGTGAAAAGATCGGTCACGGCTTTGATGCTGGGAGGCATCATGCTTGTAATTTCCATTGCAATAAACTTTTATACCACGCTGGTGGAGGCGGACCGGCTGGAAACGACCCAGTTCCTGAACCAGTACCGGCTGGGATCAAAAACTCTTACATACGCGGTACAGGCATATTCCGTCACCGGCAATGAGCAGTATTATAACGATTATATGCGGGAGCTCAATGAAGACAGGAACAGGGACATTGCCTGGAAAGGTCTGAAAGGAAATGATATCACCGACGCGGAATGGAGTGAGATGGAGCATATTGCGGAATTGTCCGATGCGCTTGTGCCCCTGGAAGAAGAGGCCATGAAAGCAGCGGCGGCAGGAGATCACGAGCTGGCGATCTCGTATGTGTTTGGGGAGCGGTATGAGGCTGACATTGCGGTTATCAATTCACAGACCGATGAGGCGATTGACCGGATCCTGCACAGACTTGCCGGTAAGAAGAATGTGCTGGTAGTGGTTCAGGTGATAGTGGAACTGCTTTTCCTGCTGTCCTTTGTATATGTGATGCGGCAGATACTGGCATCCAATAAGTTTGCCAGGGAAGAGCTGCTGGTGCCGATCCAAAAGGTTTCCGACCAGATGGTCGCCCTGTCGGGGGGAGATTTCCATGAGCCCTTTGATATGGCGGAGGATGACAGTGAGGTCGGAAGAATGGTTGCAGCCATTCATTTTATGAAGGAAAACCTGGTTAAGATTATTGGTGAGATCACATCCGTGCTGGAGCAGATGGGAAATGGAAATTATGACATTGCCCTGGAGCAGAATTATGTGGGCGAGTTTTCCGTGATCAAGGATTCTTTCTATAAGATCAGTGGGGAGATCCGTGATACGCTGCGCAACCTTCGCGACCTGTCGGAACAGATCAAGAGCGGTTCCCTACAGCTGGCGGATGCCGCTACGAATCTGGCAGATTCCTGTACCGTACAGGCGACGACGGTCTATGATTTGTCCACATTGACGGAAAACCTGTATGGGGATATGGAGAAAAATGCAAATGATGCAAGGGAATGTGTGGATATTGCTTCCCAGGCAGGGCAGACTTTGTCTGTAGGCAATGAGAAAATGCACGAATTGAAGGATGCCATCGATGAAATAAAGAAGTGCTCGGAGGAGATCAATACCATTATCGGAGCCATTGATGATATTGCGACACAGACCAATCTGTTGTCCCTGAATGCCGCCATTGAGGCGGCTCGCGCGGGAGAGGCGGGAAGAGGGTTCGCGGTGGTAGCGGAGCAGGTCAAGAACCTGGCGGAGGAGTCGGCAAGGTCTGCGAAAGAAACTACCCAGCTGATTGAAACCACTGTGGCAGCAGTGGAAAAGGGAAACAGGATTGCGGATGAAACCGCCGAAAACATGAGCGAGGTAATGGGCGGGGCAAGGCTGGCCACGGAGAAGATGTCCCAGATTTCCGATCTGCTAAGCCAGAATGTGCAATACATGCAGAAGATTGACGCGGATCTGGGCAACATTTCGTCAGCGGTGGACGACAATGCCGCCACCTCGGAGGAAACGGCGGCAATCAGCCAGGAGCAGAGCGGGCAGGTGGAGCGCATGGCGGATCTGATGGACAAATTTGTCATATAACAAGAGGCTGTTGAAATCAGAGCACTCTGAGATTTCATCATTGTCCCTCTGTCATTTTCTTAACGTAAGCGGTCGGGGAAAGTTTCGTATACTTTTTAAAGATTTGGCTGAAATACTGGGGGTTATTGCCGAATCCGACTTTCTCCGCCACCCCGTAGGGTGTATCCATATTTTCATCCAGCAGAAGTTTTTTGGCTTCCTGGATCCGAAGCTCCGTCAGATAGGTGGAAAACTTGCATCCTGTCTGGCGGACAAATTGTTTACTGACATAATCCGCGTTCATATACAGATAGTTTTCTGCGATCCATTTCAGGGATAGATTGCTGTGGGATAAATTTGCATTGATGTATTCCAGCACCTTTTCCACACAATCATTGTATTTGTGCTGAGGCTCCGCGGAAAAAATATCCGTCATGATCTTTTCCGCACATGGGATCAGTTCTTCTATGCTGTCGCAGCTGTTGATATTCAGGATATCCTCCGTCATCTGTACGGTGGTCAGGGTATAAGTCTGCTGTTTGACTACCTTCATCAGCATCTTGATCAGCTGGGTTTTAGCAAGGGACAGATCCTGCTGCCCGGTAAGCTGAGTGAAGAATTTCCGCTGCGCGATCTTATTTCCCCTGTCATTTTCCGAAAATAAGTTTTCCAGCAGACTGTCCAGCCTTTTAGCCATTTTCTCCTGGCAGGACTGGGTACACGCCTGCATGACCTGGACGATCTCTTTTTCATTGCAGGGTTTTAGGAGGTAGTGCTTTACGCCGTATTTCATGGCAGTCTGGGCAAATTCAAATTCGCCGTATCCGGATAGGATCACGAACTCCACGTTCAATTCTGCCTCCCTGACCTTTTGTATCAACTCAAGGCCGGAGAGACCGGGCATTTTTATGTCTGTCATAACAATGTCAGGATATTCGTCCAGAATGGTGTCAAATGCCTGTATCCCATCCTTGCACACCCCTACCACTTCGATTCCCATCGAATGCCAGTCGATGATGGAGTATATGGTTTCCCGGATGACCTTCTCATCGTCAACTATAATCATCTTTAGCATCTGTATCTTCCCCCTTTACCGGTATATATGGAATTTCCATTTTTACTACTGCGAAGTCCTCTTCGTTGTAAAAGGACAGGCCGTATGTTTCACCAAATAAAAGCTGTATCCTTTCCTGTATATTCAGCAGGGCAATTCCCAGACCCTTTTCACGGATTTCATGGGATCTCAGCTTTTCAAGCAGATTTTCCTCAAATTCTGAGCCGCTGTTTTTCACATAGATCTCCAGAATCTTTCCCTGCTTACTACAGACCAGGCTGATTTGGCAGTCGTCTGTGATCTGTTCCAGGGCATAATGAACCGCGTTTTCCAGAAGGGGCTGGATGGACAGCTTTGGGATCATGGCGTCCTGACAGCATTCCGGAACATTCATGGCAAACTGTAAACGGTTGTCAAATCGTTGCTGTTGGATCGTCATATAACACCAGATAATGGCGATCTCTTCCCGCAGGGAAAAATTTTCGCTCTTTTTGTTTAAGGTCATTCGGAGAAAATGCCCCAGTGATTCCGCGATCAGCGAGATCTGCTCTTCCCCGATGGCCTTTGCGCGCCAGTTGACCGTGTCCAGCGTATTATAGAGGAAATGGGGATTCATCTGGGATTCCAGCGTCTTGAGCTGGGCATCCTTTGTCAAAAGCTGCTGCCTGTAGTTTTCCACGACCAGGGTTCTGATCTGCTCGGCCATACTGTCAAACTGCCGGTGGAGCATGCCGATTTCGTCCGATCTGGCGGAATAGTCATAGGGGGAAGGAACCGGATTTTCCGAATCCTTTCCAAAGGCGCGCATTTTCATTACCAACAGGTCAATATGCTTTGTGACCCTGCGCACTACCACATGCAGGATCAGGCTGGAGAGGATCAGCGCAATGAAAAGAATGAGCAGATAGGTCCGCAGGGTATCCTTTTTGGAATTGGAAACCTCCTCGTAGGACACAAGATGGATGTAGTCGCCCCATTCCTTATCCTCCATTGTCCCCCGTATGGCAAAATACTTTTTCCCGTTTACCGTGACGATGCCGTAAGTTTTGATTTCTTCCTGAATCTGCTGTAGGGTGTCCCCGGTCAGTTCGGGAGAGGCGTACACCAGATTGTCCTGATAGTAGAGTATCCAGCAGGATCCCTCATATTCACGGCTCACCTGGGAGACCTCCTCCACCAGCATGTCCATATCTACCGCTGCAATAAAAGTTCCCAGATTATTCAGCTTCAGGTTCTCAATTTTTTTGATCTCACGAACCAGGTACAGGTAATCCTCCCCTGTGTAATCAGTTACCCACACTGCGGATCCCTCCGCCTCCTCGGCAATCCCTATCAGCGTTTCCAGGCGTTCCGGGGAAGGCCTGTCTTTGATATAACCATAGGTGTATGCCACAAAGCGGGGACACGACACGGCGGCAAACTTGAGGTATCCGTGCCGGTATTCCAGATAATGCTGCTGGAGAGTCACGTACAATTCCGAATAGTAATTTGCGCCGTAGCCTGTGCCGGGGTTGTCCACCTGGTCCAGAATGGACTGCACGGTGGTATCGGCCCTTACAATGTTGGACAAGGTGATCAGTTCCTCTATCCGGCTGTAAAATTCATGGGACACAAGTGCCGAGGAGGTTTGCATGGACTGGTACAGAAGGCGGTCATATTTCGACAGGACGATTTCCATTCCGCCGAAAAAGCAGACGGATGCAAAGAAAATATTAATGCATATCAATGACAGGAGCAGTTTTGTTTCCAGCTTTAAGTTTGTCGTTTTCTCTGTGATTTTTTTTATATATTTCACCATATAATATAAGTCCCCTGTTTGATTATATGCACAATGTGTACACTTTTTCAATGTATACGTCGGTTTTTTGGTGCAAAAAGACGGATAAGTATATTTGTACCCGATTGTTTTACAGGTATACTGAAAGCACAAAATGGTCAAGAGCCCAAATGGCATTATCAGCTGAAACAGCTTCAAAAAGTCCAGATGACTCTAAGGGCCATGAAACAAAGGAGGGTTTTTATGAAAAAGAAAATGTTGTCTCTTCTTCTGGCGTCAGCTATGGCGTTCAGTCTGGCGGCCTGTGGCAGCGATGGGGGAAGCACCGGCAGTGACAGTGCCGATACCGGCAATTCCACGGCAGCGGGAAGCACCCAGAGTTCTGCGGACTCAGGAAGCGCTGCCCAGGATTTCGGTTCTGCGAAGGACGTGTCCATGGTATTTTCCTGGTGGGGAAACCAGATCAGGAATGAGCGCACACAGGCTTCCCTGGATCTGTACAGTACGCAGAATCCCGGCGTGACCTTTGACACGCAGCCTGCGGAGTGGTCTGATTACTGGACCAAGCTGTCCACACTGGCTGCGGGAAATTCCCTGCCTGAATGTATCCAGATGGATTACTCCTACCTGATGCAGTATGCCAGCAGCGACCTGCTGGCGGATCTGACGCCCTATGTGGAAAGCGGTGTGCTGGATGTGTCTGATGTAGACCCCGGTATCCTGGAATCAGGCTCCATAGACGGCAAGGTCTACGCCGTCTGCGCAGGTGTGAATGCTCCTTCCCTGTTTTATAACAAGACATTGATGGACGAGCTGAATATTGAAGTGAAGGATAACATGACCCTGGAGGAGTTCATGGATGTATGCCGTCAGGTTTATGAGAAATCCGGTGTCAAGACGGATCTTCCTTACAGTGCAGGCGACAATTATCTGCCCTTTAACCTGCGGTCCCATGACACGACACAATTATTTAATGAGGATTCCCTGAATGTGCCGGATGCAGATTCCTTTGTGGAATATTTCTCGATTTACGAGACGGCCACCAAGGAAGGATGGATCGTGGGCGCGGACGTTCATGCGGAACTGACCGCAAACTCCGTGGAGCAGAGTCCGCTGGTATATTTCTCTTCACCGGCCACACAGTCATGGTGCGGTTTCTTCTGGTCCAACCAGCTTTCCGCCATGGTGGCTGCGGCGCCTGAAGGAATGGAGATAGGAATTACCACATGGCCTTCGGATGATCCTCAGAAGTCCAACTTCTTAAAGCCCAGCTCTTTCTTCTGTGTATCCAGGGATGCCGGCGAGAATGAGGAGGAAGCAGTTAAGGTTTTGAATTTTCTTCTGAACTCCCAGGAAGCAAATGAGATCCTTTTGGGAGAGAGAGGCGTTCCCGCTTCTTCCGTGGTAGCGGCAGGGATTGCCCCTTTGCAGGATGAAACGGCCCAGGCAGTGACCAATTATATCAACAACGTGGTGACGCCCAACTGTTCCCCGATCAGCCCCGCTATCCCTGATGGTGCAAACGAAGTATATGATTACTGTAATCAGCTTGTAGATAAAATCCTTTACGGTGAAATCACTGCTGAGGATGCCGCGAAAGAATTGTTTGAAAAGGGCAATGAGATTATGGCCAGATAAGCTTTTTATCGGAATCATGACGAGTACTGCGAGGCGGAAACCTTGCAGTACTTGTTTTCCGTTTCGCCGTGGGTTTTTGATCTTTAAAACAGGGATCAGGTTTGGAAATAAACCTCCGAATCTTGAATTGACAACCGCCAGAGCGGGCAGAGAGGTATATTTATGAAAAAAAAGAAACAACGGACGCTTCGCCAGAAACTGAATACGGAGAGATCAGCGGGAATCCTGTGTACATTGCCCTTTACCATCGGCTTCCTGGCATTTATGATCGTGCCTATGTGCATTTCGCTCTATTATTCCTTCTGCGACTATAATATTTTGACGCCGCCTGTGTTTTCCGGGCTGAAAAACTTCAAGAGAATGATAGAAGACAGTGTGTTTTATCAGACCTTATTCGTGACCTTTAAATTTGCCATCATATCCGTGCCCCTGCGACTGGTGTTTGCGCTGATCGTGGCAATGCTGCTGTTTAAGAGCACTAAGATGACAGGTATCTACCGGGCGATGTACTATCTGCCCTCCATCATCGGCGGCTCGGTAGCCGTGGCAATCCTGTGGAAAAGGCTGTTTTCACTGGATGGCCTGATCAATAAAATACTGATGTCCCTGGGCATGAAGGAGAGCGTTGCCTGGCTGGGTGACACGAGGACAGCGATCTGGACGCTGATTATCCTGGCGGTATGGCAGTTTGGATCCTCCATGCTGATCTTCCTTTCCGCCCTGAAGCAGATTCCCACCAGTCTCTATGAAGCGGCAAGGGTGGACGGAGCCAACGGCTGGCAGCAGTTCTGGAAGATCACCCTGAAGCTTTTGACCCCCACTATCCACTTTAACCTGGTCATGCAGATGATCAACGGGTTTCTGGCTTTTACCCAGTGCCTTATCATCACACAGGGGAAACCCCTGAACTCCACGCTCTTTTACACGGTATATATGTATCAGCAGTCCTTCCTGTTTGGCAGTACCGGTTACGGCGCGGCACTCGCCTGGGTGATGCTGGCTCTGATCGCTTTTATTACATGGATTTTGTTTGCCACCAAAAAGCTGTGGGTTTACGATGGAGGGCTGTAAATGATGAAGAATAGAAAAAAAATCGTGAATGTAGTTTATCATATTTTTGTGTGCGCCGCCGGTTTTATCATGATTTATCCGCTGTTGTGGATGATCATGAGCTCCTTTAAAGAGACAAGCACTATTTTTACGACTGCTACCAGTCTGATTCCGGAACATTTTACACTGGAGAATTATGCCAACGGGTGGAAGGGCTTTGCAAAGGTATCTTTTGCCACTTTTTTTAAGAACTCCCTGTTTATTTCCATTGTTGCCACCGTTGGAACGGTGTTGTCCTCCTCCATTGTGGCATATGGTTTTGCCCGATGCAATTTTCCCGGCAAAAAAATATTGTTTGCGGCAATGCTGGCGTCCATGATGCTGCCGGCTCAGGTGTTGATGATCCCTCAGTATCTGTGGTATCAGAAGCTGAACTGGGTTGGTTCCTATCTCCCCCTGATCGTGCCCTATTGGTTTGCCGTCCAGGGATTTTTCGTTTACCTGATGACCAATTTTATCGAAGGAATCCCCAGGGAACTGGACGAGGCTGCAAAGATAGACGGCTGTTCCTATTACGGCATCTATAGGAGGATCATATTCCCCTTGATGGTTCCCTCCATGATTACAGGCTCCATTTTTTCCTTTATGTGGAGGTGGGACGACTTCCTGGGTGCGCTGCTGTATGTGAATAAGACGGAAAAATACCCCGTCAGCCTGGCGTTGAAGATGTTTTGCGATCCCAGCTCCTCCTCCGATTACGGTGCCATGTTTGCCATGGCTACCCTGTCCATTCTGCCGGCGGTCCTTATCTTTTTCTGCCTGCAGAAATATCTGGTGGAAGGGATCAGTACTTCCGGTTTGAAAGGCTGACCGATACGCGGTATAATGGTATCAGTCCTATTTTTATACTGAGCGTTCAGTCTTTTTGACCGCCAGTATAACCATAAATGCTTCCGCTGGGTCTGCGCGGCCGGGGCGACAGAAAGGAAAGGTGATTGACATGATTTATGACGTGTTGGAATATGGGGCAAAGGGCGACAATGCCACGAATGATGGTCCCGCCATCCAGAAGGCCATCGACGACTGCTCGGCGGCAGGGGGAGGAAGGGTGCTGCTTTCGGGAGGGCATATCTACCGCAGCGGCTCCCTGGTATTGAGATCCAATGTGGAACTGCATCTGGAGATGGGAGCCATATTAAAGGGCAGCGACACCCTGGAGGATTTTAACCTGTTCGGCGTGGGGCGTTCCGAACTGAAGGAGGTGGACATGCCCACCTATAATATGTGCGACTACAGCGGCAAGCCCAGTCTTTATTTCCTGTATGCGAAGGACTGTGAGAATATTGCCATTACCGGGTTCGGAAAGATTGACGGAAATGAGGAGATCTTTTACGGCAATGTGAGCCCCTGGCATATAGACGGCTCCTTTTATCCAAGGGTACCGCTTCTGTTCCTGGAAAATATCACCCACTTGACGCTGCACCAGGTGACCCTTACCGGGAGCGCCTTCTGGACCACCCACCTGGTGGGCTGCCGGGATGTGCTGATCGACGGGATCCGCATTATCAATAATCTGCGGCTGGCGAACTGCGATGGGATCGATCCTGACCACTGCAGCAATGTCCGGATCACAAACTGTCATATCCAGTGTGCGGACGATTGCATTGTATTTAAAAATACGGAGGGGGCAATGGAGTATGGTCCCTGTGAAAATATTGTGGTTTCAGGATGCACCCTGATCTCCACCAGCGCCGCCATCAAATTTGGCTCGGAGAGCGAGGCACCCTTCCGCAATATCACGGTGGACAATTGCTGCATCAGCCGTACCAACAGGGCTATTTCCCTGCAGCTGCGGGACAAGGGCTCCATTGAGAACGTGACTTTTTCCAATCTCAATATTGAGACCCGCATGTTCTCCACCGCGCATTGGTGGGGAAAGGCGGAACCTATTGCCATCACGGCGGTAAAGCGGCGTGAGGATACGGAGATCGGTTATATCCGGAATGTCCGTTTCCAAAATATCAATGCATATGGCGAGAACGGCATTTTGATCTACGGTGACGGGAAAAAGAATATCAGTGATATTGCCTTTGAAAACGTACATATCCATCTGACAAGAAAGACTGATTGGCCGAAGCAGTACCATGACCTGCGGCCCAATATCGGCAACCTGATCCTGGAGGATTCCCTTCGGGTAATCTATGCAAGAAATGCCCGCAACATTTCCTTTACCGGCTTCTCCTATGAGATTGATTCGAATATGGAAGCGGAGGTGCAGGAGGCGGTTTCTGTGGAAAAATGTGAAAATATATCGTTGTAAGTGAAGGATATGTTGGAGATTATTGCGAAATAGCTGAAAATATGGTAATATCCTGTCTTTAACAGTTGTATGGACCATGAATCGCTGTAACCCCAGTCTTTATG
>CAOKWI010000110.1 GCA_948473115.1 uncultured Lachnospiraceae bacterium
ACGCTGAGGAGGGGGCTTGCCCACCTCGTTATGAATGTGAGGGCTGAACTGTTACTTATGTTATTGGAACAGTTCAGCTGCGGCCTGCATTCTGTCAATGATATGTACCCCGAAAGGACAGCGGGATTCGCATCCCCCGCATTTGATGCAGTCTGCGGCATGGGCGGACAGTTCCTGATAGTGGGCGCGGACTGTGGGCGGGACGGTATCCTGCATTTTTGCCAGGTCGTACAGTTTGTTTACCATGGCAATGTCGATTCCGGCGGGACAGGGCGCACAGTGCCCGCAGTAAGTACACTGGCCTACGTAGGCATGGCGGGGCGCCCCTGCAAGAACGGTGGCATAGTCTTTTTCTTCCTCGGCCGCGGTTTCATAGGCAACGGCAGCATCCACATGCTCTGTCGTGTCAAAGCCCACCATGACGCTGGCAACGGCAGGTCTGGTCAGGGCATAGTGGAGACATTGCACAGGAGTCAGGGCTACGCCGAAAGGAGAGGCATCCGCGGAGAACAGCCTTCCGCCTGCATAACCTTTCATCACAGTGATCCCTACGTTATTCTGCTCGCAGATCCGATATAGTTCAGCCCGCTCCGGTGCGATCCCGCCCAGGTCTTCCGCATATTCATCCTTGAAATATTCATTCAGGTCTTCGCTGGCAGGCAGCATGTCGAAAGCCGGATTCACGGAGAAGAGAATCATTTCCACGATCCCGCTTTGGGCGGCAAGCTTTGCCACATCGGGATTATGTGTGCTCATTCCGATATGGCGGATGATACCCTTTTGTTTTAAGTCTTTGACATAAGCGATAAACTCTCCTTCCATGATCCTGTGAAATTCCGCTGTCTCATCCACGAAATGGATCATGCCCAGGTCAATATAATCTGTGCGCAGCCGGTCCAGAAGATCCTGGAACGCTTCCCGGACTTTACCAAGGTCGCGCGTGCGCACGTACTGGCCGTTCTGCCATGTGGAGCCGATGTGTCCCTGGATGATCCAGCGTTCACGCTGTCCCTCCAGCGCGGCGCCGATATTGGAGCGTACGTTCGGCTCCGACATCCAGCAGTCCAGGATGTTGATCCCTGCTTCCGCGCAGCGGTCAATGACCGCTTTTACCTCCGCCGTGTTATGACGCTCCAGCCATTCACCGCCAAGTCCGATTTCGCTGACCTTTAATCCGGTCTGCCCCAGTGTTCGATAATTCATGTCTGTGTCCTCCTTCCAAATTTGTGAGTGTATATATTTACCGCTTTCTTGCCATGCATTGCGAATGGCAAGGGCAAGCTGAAAAGATGATAATAACACTCCTACATTTTCCTTTTTCAATGTTTGCTTTCCTAATTGTACATTATATCATTCTCTGTATCAAGCATTACCCTGCGAAAATGTCAAATAAGGTAACAGTTCAGCCTGCGCCATTCGCAAAGGCGCTTTCAGCGCTTTCCCGCTGCTTTCGCAGCTAACTTTGCTCATAATCGGGCGCTCCGCTCATACCATGAAAGATGTGCTCATTCATGCAAGCATGATTCGCCCATTTTCATGGCATGGCTGAACTGTTACCAAATAAGTGCGTGCCCTGTATAAAGAAAAACGCACTTATTTACGAATGGGGATGTTTCATGACTGCTTTGAAAAAATGCCGTTTTTTGGTATACTATTCTGTAGTGGAAATTTCCACCTGTACGGTTGGAAAAATTGATAGGGGAGGCCAATATGAAGAAAAAGATTATATGTGGTATAGCAGCTGTGAGTTGCTTCATGACGGTCATGACAGGGTGTGGAAAAGGTGCGGCTAATGTTGACATGGAGTTGGCACAGACTGATGTGGGCGCGATTGCCGTTCCGGAGGATGTGCTGGTGGTGGGGCTGGGCGAAGCCAGTCATGGCGTGAAAGAGTACCAGGAGATGAAGGCGAAGGTGTTTCAGGCGCTGGTTGAGAATAATGGGTGCCGCACGTTTGTCATAGAAGGCGATTTTGGGAGTGCCTTGAAGGTCGATGACTATATTCACGGCGGGGAAGGCACTGCGAAGGAAGCTGCTGCCCAGATTGGGTTTCGCATTTACCGCACAGAGGAGATGGAGTCACTGATTGAGTGGATGCGCACTTACAATGAAACTGCCGGGGAGGGCGCAGACCTGCATTTTTATGGCATGGATATGCAGTGGGCTGATAACAGCAAGGAGTATGTATTTCGCGTACTGGGGCAGGTGTCACCGAATAGCAGTGAGGAGTACAGGGAGTCGCTGGCTTTCCTGAATGATGATGAGATGTATGATATCAGTGCAGAGGAATTTGAACAGGGATTGTCGGTTGCGGAGGAACTGATTCGGGAAGTGGAAAGGGCAGAGGAAGGCATTGTGGAAATGTTTGGAAGTGAAACATTTGCATTTGCGAGGGAATGTGCCCTCAGTCTATATAACTGCTGTGATATCCGCAAATCCGACCGTGATTATAATACGGTGCGTGACGGCCATATGGCGGAAAAAGTACAGTGGTTTATAGAGCATGGCGACGGAAGTGTCATTTTCATCAATGGGCATAACGGGCATATCGGGAAGGTGAATTCTACAAGCTATGACTGTCTCGGCAAGCTGTTGGCACAGCAGCTGGGGGACGGCTACTTTGCCATCGGCACGGATGCGGAAGTCACTTCTTTCAATTCCCAGACGGATGATGGGTTTGAGGAATTGACGGTGGAAAACGAGAATCCTTTGACTGCACTGGCTGCAAATGCGGAACAGAATTTTTACTATATTGATTTCGGGGAGGCAGCTGCGGATAACGGCTGGAACCGCATATTATCAGAGGAGCAGAGAATGACTTCGTTAAATGTGACAGTGGTAACTACCATGAAGGCCTTTTATACCATACAAGCCATACCCGGCGACCTGTTTGACGCCATGATTGTCTTTGGCGAGGTTTCGCCTACGACGCTTGTTCCGTGAGGAGAAGTTCTCTTTCAAAAGACAAGGTAATTTTCAATTACAAGGCAATCCACCTCTGGACATAGTGTGGGGCGGATTGCCTTGTGTCATACTACATAACGCCAGAATTTACCGTATTGCACAGGTTATTTTCGGACAGTTCCTAAGCAGTATAAATAGGAGAAGAATGCGGACCGTGTCAATGATGCCCCCCATGATGGCCGTTATGATGTCCCTGGGTCTCGTTCTGTTCCTGACCGTTCTGTTCCTGTGCTGCATTATGATGTCTGCATCCTTCGATCCGGGTCTGGATCTCGCCTATGGACATCCCGTGACAGTCCTCGACTGTGACACTGCTGTCATATAGTGAGAGCTCCAGATATGCCCGATAAATCCCAAAAGACATTTCATGACTGTGAGCCTCTGCCATGCAGTCTGTATCGCTGGTATACAGGAGGGTCTCATATGTCTGGGTAAATTCATTGGCCTGCAGTTCCTCCATGATGGAGTGCGGCTGGTCGGAAATAACGGTAAAGACCAGAAGTGATCCTTCACGTAGATAAAGGAGGTCGCTTTCATCTGCAAGCAGTCGGTTGATCGCATGGATATAGGAAATGTTCTTTACTGAAACATGTTGCAGGACGTTCTGGCCGTCTTCATTATATGCCTCCGCGGACACAACTGTACCGAAGCGGTTAATGCCCAGTTCTATGGAAGGATTCACATCAATACTGATATAGGAGACAGGTTTTCTGTATACGGAATAACTGCCGGTTCCCACCAGGAGGAGTAAGCATGCCGCAACAAGGGCATATCGTAGAATGTGGCGTGATTTAGTGCGCCCTTTTTTCTCCTGTTGTCCATTCAGATATTGCAGAGTATTTCTTTTCAGTTCTTCGGTTGCGCGTACTTCACTCATGCTTTTCTGAAACGCGTTCATGCCCATTCACCTCCTAATTTATCCCGCAGGATTTCTTTTGCCCTGGAAAGCCATGTGTATATGGTGTTTTCCTTCTTGCCAAGTATTTTGGCGATCTCTACGGCAGAATATTCTTCATAATAGTACAGGTAAATGACATTCCGGTATTTTTCCGGGAGTTTCAGAACGGTTTCCAATAGTTCGGCGGAGGTATCATCAAGGCTTTCTTTTTCATCATCCACCACTTCAAGGGGAACCCATTTCCTGCGCGAAAAATATCGAAGCCAGTCTGTGCAGGCGTTGATCGTCACCCTCGCAAACCATGCCTTTTCATGCTCAATGCTGTCAAAAGAGCCGTCGTGGAGCAGATATTTCATATATACATTCTGAAAGACATCTTCAGAATCATGTCTGTTTTTTAAATGGACAAAACATATTCTCCGCACCATATCTGCATAAGTCTCCATGGCGCGGTTTAAGTCTTCCGCACTTTTCAAGGATTTTCCCCCCGGTCATTTTTCTTTAATGGTGCCTGCCTGACCCGTGATGCCCCCCGCCATGGTGGCCTGATCCGTTGCTGTTCTGATAATTAGGGGTTTCTGAACAGCTGCCGCCGTGCACCGGACAGTCTGAGTTGTGGGTGCAGGTGATATCAGCGCAGCTGCCATTGTGTACCGGGCAGTCTGAGTTGTGGGTACAGGTGATATCAGGGCAGCAGCCGCCGTGCACCGGGCAGTCTGAGTTGTGGGTACAGGAGGTGCCGGTGCAGCTGCCATTGTGTACCGGGCAGTCTGAGTTGTGGGTACAGGTAATATCAGCGCAGCTGCCGCCGTGCACCGGGCAGTCTGAGTTGTGGGTGCAGGAGGTGCCGGTGCAGCTGCCATTGTGTACCGGGCAGTCTGAGTTGTGGGTACAGGTGATATCAGCGCAGCTGCCGCCGTGCACCGGGCAGTCTGAGTTGTGGGTACAGGTGATATCGGGGCAGTTGCCGCCATGTACTGGGCAGCTTGAGTTATGTGTGCAGGTAATGTCAGGGCAGCTGCCGTTGTGTACCGGGCAGCTTGAGTTGTGGGTGCAGGTAATGTCAGGGCAGCTGCCGTTGTGTACCGGGCAGTCTGGGTTGTGTGTGCAGGTAATGTCAGGGCAGCTGCCGTTGTGTACCGGGCAGCTTGAGTTATGTGTGCAGGTGATATCAGGGCAGCTGCCATTGTGCAGTGTACAATCAGAATTGTGGGTACAAATAAGGTTGGAACTGACAGTTTCGCTTACACCGGTGTTTCCGCCCTGAACATATGCCCTCCGCAGACAGTAGCCTCCATTCACACACACACCGTTTACATCACAGTTTCCCCCCTGGCTGCAATAGCCATCCTGATAACAGGATGCGTGCCGCACAACTATCATTTTCCTTTTTACCTGTCCGTAATCTTCAGATTCCGCAAATGCTATATTTGACGAAGTACCTGCAAGGATGATCACTGCCGACAGCAACAATAAAACCTTTGTCAATTTTTTCTTCATAGTGCTACCTCCAATTTTGTCATGTTGATTTTGCTCTTTACAAGTAATACGTCCGGCAAAGCAGAATCCTTTCATGTTTTTGTTTTTATTTTGTCAGATTTATACTTTAGCTTCCGGTACAGGGTAAAATACATTGTCACGAAGCACGCAAGCCCTCCGATGGCATTGGAAACAGGCTCCGCAAGGAACACTCCGTTTACGCCAAGCCCCAGCCGTGGAAGCAGTATGGTCAGAGGGGCTACGATCACCGCCTTGCGCAGCAGGGAAAAGAAGATTGCATGGCGGGAATACCCCAGGGCGGTGAAAGCGGACTGTCCCGTAAACTGGAACGCCATGAAAAAGAAGCCGAAAAAGTACAGGCGGAGCGCGCTTACGCCTGCCTCTATCATGGCCGTGTCCTCCGTAAAGACAGACAACAGAAGATGAGGGCTTAAGAGAACCAGCAGCCATGCCAGCAGCGTATAGACAATTCCCAGGACGGCGGTAAAGCGGATTCCCTGACAGACCTTGCCATATTCCTTTGCCCCATAATTGTATCCAAGTACCGGCTGTGCACCGTTTGTGATACCGCTGACAGGCAGGGACAGGATTTCCCTGGCGGAATTGATCACGGTCATAATGCCTACATAAAGGTCGCCGCCGTAAATCTTCAGGGTTGCGTTGCAAACTACCTGCACCAGGCAATTAGTGCCCTGCATAATGAAGCCGGAAAGTCCCAGGGTCATGATCTCCCGCGCCAGCTTCCAGTCTATCCGCAGGCAATTCCTTTTAATGCGCATCAGCGCCTTCTTTCCGGTCAGGAACCTCAATACCCAGATACAGGAGACCAGTTGGCTCAGTATCGTCGCCAGGGCTGCACCGCTGACTCCCATATTCATCCTGAATATGAAAACAGGATCCAGCACCAGGTTCAGTAGCGCACCCAGCAGGGTAGTCAGCATTCCCGTGCGGGGAAAGCCCTGGGCATTGATAAAACCGTTCAGTCCGGTGGTCAGCATGGTGAAGGATGTTCCCATCAAATATATTTTCAGGTAGGCGTCGGCATAGACATAGGAATCGTCGCTGGCGCCAAAGAGATAGAGTATGGGACGGCGAAACAGGTAGCAGAATAGAAGCAACACAAGGGAGGTGCCGAGGAGCAGGGAAAAGGTATTTCCCAGAATCTTCTCCGCACGGGTTTCCTCCCCGGCGCCCCTGGCAATGGAGAACAGCGGTGTGCCCCCCGTGCCAAAGAGAAAGGTAAAAGCCGCGATCAGGGTGGTCAGCGGGAACACCAGGCCGATGCCGGTCAGGGCCATGCTGTCCGCTCCCGGCAGATGCCCGATATAGATGCGGTCTACCACATTATATAAAAGCTGTACCAGCTGTGCCAGTATCAGCGGGATGGACTGGGCAACGATATTCTGCCAGACCTTTCCCTTGGAAAAATCAGTTGAATGTGTCATAAACTTATCTCCTGCCTGCTTTGGCAGATGTCTTTTAAGGAATCTGTATGAAAGTGTTGGCTAAGCCGCCGCTTCCCTAATATATTATTCATGCTAGCATAATTTGTTTTTGTCTGCAACCAAATGGTAAATTGGCTGAGCCGATGCCATGACACTGTCCGGCTTGGCTGCCAGGCTGACAAGCGGTCGGTAACCTGTTATAATGATTCTATTGATACTGTTTTTGATTTCTGACAGGAAGGACTGTGGCATGAGACATATTTTAACAATGCAATATCCGTCTTCGTGGTGGCATGACATGTGGCGGGAAGGTCTTGCCACCGGAAACGGTGTAACCGGGGTAAACCTGTACGGCGGGGCTAAGCGGGAAATTTTACAGCTGGGACGCCATGATCTGTGGTATGGCGGTCAGGAGGAGGAAGTGCCGGATGTCCATGAGGCTCTGGGCAGACAGCGGAAGAAAATGGAGGAAGGCAGCTTCCGGGAAGCCAGCTGGGAGATCGTGAACGCATTGAAGGAGAAGGGTTATAACTCGCGTCTGGAGAGTCACATTCCCGTGGCAAATCTGGTGGTGGAACAGACCCCGATCAAAGGGTTTCGTTCTTTTCGGCGCTGCCTTGACATGGAACAGGCACTGGCAAGCCAGCAATGGCTGGACGGCGGCGTTCTGATGCGCCGGGAAGTGTTTGTGTCCAGGGCGGTGGATATGGCGGTATATCGCCTGTCCGCGGAAAAAGAGGGCATGGACAGGGATCTGCTGGAGTACACGTTTCAGCTAAGTTCATTTCGAAATGAGGGAGAACGGCCTACCGAGGCGATCCAGGCGGTGTGGGATGCCGCGCAGACGGAGGTGGTCTGTGAGGGTGAGCATACGGGGTATTTACTTTTTAACTCACGAAGAGAGAAAGCAGCTGGAGCAGGCAGCAGGCAGTATGACAATAAGGACGTTTCTGCGACAGACTTCGGCGCTGTGGCAAAGCTTTCTGTTGAAGAAGGCAGACTGGAGAAACTGGAAAACGGGATAAAGGTGAAAGCAGCGAAGGAGATTCTGGTCATCATAAGCCTGTATGTGGACGAGGAGCGGGAAAGCGCATGGCAGAGACTGCGCGACAGCCTGGGATCCCAGACAAAGACATTTGGGCAGCTGCTGGCGGAGAGCGCAAAACTGCATAAGGCTTTGTATCACAGTGCGGAACTGTGGCTGGGACAGGATGCAGTGCAGGCGGCAGGCCGGGGGGAAGGTCAGAAGGCGAACCGGGAGGAAGGTCAGAAGGCGAACCGGACGGAAGGTCAGAAGGAAAGCCGGAAGGATACACAGGAGGAGTGGGGCAGAACCAATGAAGATTTGGTGCTGGAAGCCTTTTCTGACAGACAGTCCGTGGAATTGATAGAGAAACTCTGGCATTACGGGAGATATCTGTTTATCTGTGGCAGCAGTCCCGCGGCGAATCCGTTTCCCCTGTATGGCTTATGGGGAGGCAGATACCGGCTCCAATGGTGCCATAATATGGCAAACGAGAATCTGCAGATGATTTACTGGCATAGTCTGTGTGGGAACCTGATCGAGTACAATCAGGCCGTATTCCGCTATATGAATGACAGGATTCCGGCATTTAAGGAAAATGCGCGGAAGCTGTTCGGGATCGACGGCATCTACATGACCGCGGGAACCACCCCCGGGGTATCGTCGCCTACCCAGGTGGTGCCTGTGATCATCAACTGGGTGGGTGCGGCGGGATGGCTCGCACAGCATTATTACCAGTACTTTCTGTATACCAGGGATATGGGGTATGCCCGGAATGTCATGATCCCGTATATGGATGGCGTGGCGGGTTTCTATGAGGAATTTGTGCGGTTCACGACGGATGGGGAGGGCAGGGAGCGAATCCTCTTTTATCCCAGCGTATCTCCGGAAAATACCCCTGTGAACTTCATGCCGCCGGAGGGAAAGCAGATCGCCCATCCCATGCCCACTACCATAAATTCGACCATGGATCTGTCCATACTAAAAGAGTTTTTCAAAAATATGTTAACGGTCAGCCAAATAGTCGGAGAGGATTTTTTCCCGCGGGAGCGGATAGAAAAATGGAACCGTATCCTGAAAGCCATACCGGAATTTCGGAGCAACGGGGAAGGGGCGGTGAAAGAGTGGCAGGAGGACATGTTTGAGGACAGGTATGACCACAGGCATCTGTCCCATATTTATCCGGTATTTCCGGGATATGAGGTATATCCGGAAAAGGATCCTGGTAAAATCCATGCATATGAGAAAGCAGTCAGCCTGCGCAAGATAGATGCCCAGACCGGATGGTCCATGGCGCATATGGCGGCAATCTATGCACGGTTCCGCAGCGGCGGGAAGGCGATGGAGTGCCTGGACAATATGGCAAGAAGTTCGCTGCTGAATAATTTCTTTACGCTGCACAACGACTGGAGGGGAATGAATATATCCCTGAACATGGATCCCGCCCCGGTACAGCTGGATGCCATCATGGGGTATGTGAATGCGGTGCAGGAAATGATCCTCTACGCGGCGCCGGGATATATTGCGCTCCTGCCTGCCCTGGAGGAAAGGCTGTCCATAGGGGAGGTCAGGAATTTCCGGTACAGCGATGGGCTGGTATCCATGAAATGGAATCAGGGGAGGAAGCAGTTCGAATGCCGGATCACGCCCCTCAGACCCCATAAGGTACAGATAGTCCTGCCGGATTTCGTGGAACAGGGGAAATGGCAGGAAACGGATGCTGTGAGGATAGCCGCTCTTCGGGAGAAGGTGTGGGAGGTGGAGTTTCTGGAGGGTGAGTCAGAGATGGTGGTGTTTTATGGTTGGAATGCTGGTTCTAATGTTCTCGAATAACCCTTTCCAAAAACTCTCCCGGTGTCATGCTCTCTGGCATTTCAATTTCCACATCCCAAAAATCCTTGTCGCCTGTAATGAAAATATCTATGTTCTCAATAATGGCGGTATAGAGGACGGGATAATCATTTATATCTCTAATGTCAAAGAGATTCCCCGGCATATGCCGGGGCGTGTAAACAAGTTCATATGATAGATCCGATAAAAAGGAATCTACGGCATATCCCTTTTTCGGGAATATACGGGCGACAACGGCAGTTAATTCGTCAATGATAAAAGAGGACAAAACCAGTTTATGATTTCTTGTGATATCATCTAAATTTTCTTGAAGTGTTCATTCGGAAAAAGCAACATTGAAATCAGGATATTTGTGTCTAACATGATTTGCATTGATATTGTTCTCCTCTTTCTGCACGAATTTCCTTTACGAGTTTTATAACATCCTGCTCATTTTTAATGCCTAGTACATCGTTGCGTTAATCCTGAAGTAAATCAGTGCTTGATGTTTGCGTCA
>CAOKWI010000111.1 GCA_948473115.1 uncultured Lachnospiraceae bacterium
TTCATTTCTGCTGTCTTTCATTTCTGCTGTCTTTCATTTCTGCTGTCTTTCATTTTGCCGTTCTTACCAGTACAGCTCCCAGTCCTTACTCATCCTGGTCAGCGCCTCCATATAGAAATAGTCACCCCAGGAATTGCATTCGTCCACACCGTAATGGTTGCAGGTGTTATAGGGAGAATGGTTGGAGTAGGTGCTGTGGAGCACCAGGCCATTGGAAGTCCCCATATCCTTCACCGCATAATTGTCGTACACGGATTTCATGATACGGGAGGCAAGCTTCTGATAATGCTCCGCCTCTTCCGGCTCCAGGTACTTACTCATCTCCAGCATACCGCAGGCCGCAATGGATGCGGAGGAGGAGTCCCTGGGCTGATCATCGCCGTCGGTAAATTCCAGATCCCAATAGGGAACCAGATCCTTTGGCAGATGCTCCAGGAAGTACTCCGTCACACGACGGAACAGTTCGATATACTCTTTCCTGCCGGTGTACTTGTATGCCAGCGCCATGCCGTACACGCCCCATGCCTGGCCTCTCGCCCATGCGGAGCCGTCCCGGTATCCCTGACAGGTAGCCCCATGATCCGGCGCCCCGGTCTCCATATTAAAGAAGAAGGTATGCCAGGTGGAATAGTCCTCACGGATCACATTGGCTACCGCCGTATGAATATGTTTCTCCGCAATGTCACGGTATTTCGGATTTCCTGTTTCCTCTGACGCCCAGTAAAGCAGAGGCAGATTCAGCAGACAGTCTATGATCAGCCGGTAGTTCTCCGGGGCATCCATAGGTCCCCAGGCCTGGATGAACTCGCCCACGGGGTGATACCTGGTGATCAGCTGATCCGCCGCCTTGATGGCCGCCTCTTTTCCTTCCTCGCTGCCGATCAGTTTATACGCTGCCACGCAGGACGGGGAGTAGAGGAATCCCATATCGTGGTGATCCACCTCAATTTTATTGTCAATGCGGTTCAGGAAACTTTTTACCTGAACCTCACCCGCCTTCTTCAGCCGCTCGTCTTTCGAAAACTCATAGGCAAGCCACACCTCGCCGGTCCAGAAGCCGCAGGTCCAGTAATTGTTCTCAATGGGGGGATAGAAGCCGTTCACGCTGTATGCCTGCTGGAACTTATCCGTAAATTCCGGCAGGATATGAAGGATCTGCTCCTTGCAGAACTCCAGCGCCGCATTGATTTCTTCCCTCGTAATCTCAGGATATCCTTCAAATGTAATACCCATATCCATCTGCCCTCCAACACATTTGATATATTTTCCTTCACGCACTTTCCACCGTGCCACCATAGCCATTTAACCGGTGCAAGTCCGGAAGAATCGCTGTCCTTGTGGTTTTCACACTTCCCGCCATGCCGCCTTCGGCGGCACAAACATCCCATAAGAAGAATGCCCGCTCTTGGCATTCTTCAGTGTGAAGAAGCTCTGCGTTGCAGAGCGTGAAATCACTTAGCGAGGTTCTTTCGAGCTTAGTGATTTCCTTCACACTTATCCTTTTAAGCCCGTGGAAGCCACTCCTTCCACGAAATACTTCTGCAGGATCAGGAACACGATCAACACCGGTATCAGTGACAGCACGGAGCCTGCCATGATCAGGCCGTAGTCCGAGGAATACTGGCTGATGAACATTTTCAGTCCCAGCTGGATGGTCTTTTTCTCCTGTGTTTTTAAATAAATCAACGGTCCAAGGTAGTCATTCCAGGTGGCCACAAAGGTGAAGATCGTCAGTGTGGACAGCGCCGGCTTTGACAGGGGCAGCATAATGCTGGCATAAATCCTGTATTCGCTCATGCCGTCGATCCGCGCCGCCTCACAGAGGTCATCGGGAATCCCTTCATAGAACTGCTTCATCATGAACACACCGAAAGCGGAAAACGCCTGCAGGCAGATGATGGCAAGCAGCTTATCATTCAATCCCATTTTTCTCATCATAATGAACTGAGGCACCATGTATACCTGCCAGGGCATTGCAATGGTTGCAATATAGGCAAGAAACAGCGCGTTCTTATGACGGAAGTGCAGCTTTGCAAAGGAATACGCCGCGAAGCTGCTGGTCAGTAGCTGCAGCAATGTCACTACAATGGTCAGGAACACTGTGTTTTCCACAAATTTCAAAAAGGGGATCTTCGTCCAGATATCCGCATAATTCCTCCACCTGGGATTTTCCGGGATCCACACAAAGGGATTCATCTGGAATACTTCCCTGTCGCTTTTGATAGACGCGGAAAGCATCCAAAGGAACGGAATGATCATAACAAGGGCAATCAAAATCAAAATGACATATACGATCACTTTGCCTGCAACGGCTTTTTTATGTGCTGATTTCATATATTGTCCGCCTCCTATCTACTCTGCATTATACCCATACACCTCAATCTGGCTCAGCGCCGGAAAAGGCGACGGATCATCTGCTTTTATTAATTTACAGAGCTCGATCCAGGTAATTTCCTTCTCCGGAAAAGTCAGCACATGTGCCTTTGCAGACTTTTCCAGGGAAAATTCCTGTGAACTCCCATCCGAAAAGTTTAAGGTAACCTGAGTCCACCAATTGTCATGTGGGAAATCGGAACGCGTATAGAGGACTACCTTTTCCGTCCTGATCCTTCTGCCAAAATCCACTTTCATGGACGCGTCATCCTGTCTGTTGATGCCCCAGGACTCATAGGGCCATTGCCCGTGGGAAAGATTTGCCCTCACGCCGTCGATGGCGTTCTTTGCCGCAAACACGGACTCTCCTCTGGTCTCCACATTAGCTGTGGCATGGGGAAAGCAGGGGACATCGCAATGCTGGTCCGCAGGATTCAGGGCGAGATTCCTGTACGCCTTCACCTCATCCTCCCTTGCAGCCTCCGCATAGATATAATGCCTGTTTCCTGCAAATACCTTGGGCGAATAACTGATACGCTTCTCCCCAAATGGTACATAGTAAGATACATTATCTGTCACATAGACAAACGCGGAACCCAGCGCATCGTCCACCTGCCAGTTTATGTAAATGTTTTTATCCGAGGTTTCCAGGACAATCCTGTCACCCTCCTGATACTCATGCATACACACCAGGTCAACAAAATTTTCCCCGCTGCTGACGCATATGGTGTTGTCATCCTTATCAATTACTTTTAAAGCTAACACTGCCATCTTTTCACAAGCCTTTCCGCTGAGTTTCCAACTCTTTCTTCTCACGCCGGGCATGTTCCCGCCAGGCGCATTCTCACCAGGCATTCAGTGCCATTCCGCCAGGCACAGTTCCGCTCAACACATTTCCGCTAAGCGCGTTCCCGCTTTGCCTGTCCCCTGAACTGAATAATTGTCACTACCAGTACCAGCAGGAACAATACCATCGCAACCGCGCTGGAATAACCGAGATCCCAGTCAATGAACGCCTTCTGGTAAATATAATAAACCAGAACCGTAGCGGATGTGGTCAACTCGCCGCTTCCGCCGCCTGCCAGCATGATGGCGATATCATAAACCTTAAAGCAGTTAATCGTCAGCATTACCACGACGAAGAACGTGGTGGAGGAAAGCTGGGGCCATGTCACATAGCGGAACTTATTCCACGTACCCGCACCGTCAAGGCTGGCCGCCTCATACAGTTCCGCGGAAATCCCCTGCAGGCCCGCCAGATAGATGACCATATAATAGCCCATGTATTTCCATACACTAAACAGGATCATGGAGAAAAGCACCAGCCCTCCGCTGAACCACTGGGGCAGGTTCTCCTGGGCCACATTAAATACGTTGAATAATATATTGTTGATGGGTCCCTTGGAAGGATGGAATAACATTTTCCATACGGCGGTAATCGCCACCAGGGACGCAACATAAGGGAAAAAGGAAAGGGTCCTGAATACACCTCTTCCTATCACTTTCTGATTTAATACGATTGCAAGCGCCAGGGACGCTACCATGGTAAGCGGCACCGTACCGATACAGTAAATAATAGTATTCTTTAACGCCGCATTAAAAAAGGTATCATTTCCAAGTCTTGCAAAATTGCTGAAGCCCGCCCACTCGATAGGGTTGCTTCCGTCCCACCTTAAGAATGCCAGTGCAAAGGCAAATACGATGGGAATCAGGGTAAACACACAGAACCCGATAAAGTTCGGTGCAATAAAGGAATATGCCACCAGATCTCTCTTTGTCTCACGGCTTAAGATTCTGCCTGATTTTATTTTATCAATCTGACGGTTATAGTTTCCGATCTGGGCGATCATCTTTCTTTTTTTCTTATCGTCTGTCTCTGTCCTGACATCCGCGATCAACTTAGTCAACTCATTCTGCAGGCTCAGTACCTTTGCCTCCTTTTGAGTTCCGTCTAATTTCGGCATACAAATTGCCTCCTTTCCCGATTCATGTGCCCTCATAATATGCGGGAACACAGCTATTTCTGAGTTCCCTATAAGGTAAGCAAGGGGCCGCTTTTGAGACGACCCCCTGTGTCATTTTATATCCGGTGCCGACCGCGCCGCGGCCAGCGTTTTCTTACCTCAGTTGTAACAGTCCGCCCGCGTCATTCGCAAACGCGCTTTCAGCGCTTTCACGCTGCTTTCGCAGCTGACTTTGCTCATAATCGGGCGCCCCGCTCAATTACTTACCCTGGATCTTCTGAACTTCCTCGTTCATCTTTGCGATACCATCATCAATGCTCAGCTCACCGGTCATGATGGAGCCATGATAAGAATCCAGTACGGAGTTGATCTCAGATACCTTATCGCCGTAAGGAACCTCCAGGTACAGATTGGATACGCTCAGAGCTTCCTTGCTCTCAGGATCGGTAGGGAATCCTTCCAGACCTGCGATCATATCCTTCACTTCATCCGTCATGATTGCGGGGAAGTTACCGGAGGAAGCCATAACTGCCGCACCTTCCTCGCCGCTTACCCACTTAACGAACTCCCATGCCGCATCAGGAGTATCAGAAACTGCGGTTACGGAAAGGCCAGTGATGGTACCCAGTGTGGAACCTGCTTCCACGCCTTCAGCATGAGGATATTTTACGATGCCCCAGTTGCCGCACAGGCTGGAGTCATACTCGCCGGACTGAAGGTTGCTGATCAAGGTTGCGATGAACCAGGAACCCATATTCAGCATAGCCACATCGCCGCCGGAGAATGCTGCGGAATAATGCAGTCCCTCTGTCTTCAGATCGGTATACTTCCTTGCCACACCGTCCTTCTCCTGATTCAGAACCATCTCGTAATAAGGCTTGAATGCGGAATACTCACCGTCCAGGATGGTATGCTCACCGTCCAGTACGCCGAACAGCTGCACAGCGGATCTCCATGTATGGTAATGTGCACCATATACCTGGGAACCGAATGTGGTATCGGTCATCTGTCTTGCCAGGGCGTCATACTCCTCGAAGGTCATGTCATTGGTGGGATAAGGTACTCCCTTTGCGTCAAACAGATCCTTATTGTAGAATATTACCCAGAAGTCATTTCTGAAAGGCAGTTCATACAGCTTGCCGTCAACCACTACCTGGTCTGTAGCGCCGGCATACTGGCTAAGGTCAACGCCGTCAGCCTTGATGTAGTCATCCAGGGCCAGGATCGCGTTCTTCTGAACCAGGGTCGCATATCCGGGAACGTCCTTGATCGTCACCACATCGAAATCGGAACCGGAACCGGAAAGCTCGGTTGCCAGAACTGTCATGTAATCGGTGGAGCCAAGGTCTACCATCTCAATGGTCACACCTTCGTGGCTTGCCTCGTAAGCCTCCTTGATATCATTCCAGTACTGTGTGGTCTCCTGATCCCAGATAGCCCACTTTAAGGTCACAGGCTCTGCGGCAGGTGTTGCCTGGGATGAAGCCTCAGAGCTTGCAGGTGTGCTGGAACTCGCCTGTGCACTGGAACTCTCCGGCGCACTGCTGGACGCATTGCCGTCGTCACCGCCGCATCCGGCCAGCAGAGTGGTCATCATTGCAGCAGTCAGCATAACGCTTAATACTTTCTTTTTCATACAAATATCCTCCTTGCTTTACCGACCCGCTCATGCGGGCCATTCTGTTTACCGTCATTAGATCCTTGTCCACATCAGCGCCAGGAAATAATTGACTGTAATATAAGTATATGAGAAGGCATATACAAATAACATGGAAAAAATTAAAAAAATATTAACAATTTATCCGATTTTTCCTCCTATAATTTTGAAAACGCTTTCAAAATATGTATTTTATTTAGTTTTCATGCAATATCTTAGGGAAACAAAATTTAATCAAAGTTTGCCTTAGGAACTGTCAGCAGGAATCCGGATCGTCACCTCCGTGCCCTCTCCGTAGACACTCTCATAATGCAGGCCATACTTATCATTATATAAGAGCTGCAGCCTTAAATGTGTGTTATAGATGCCGATATTGCTGCCTCCGCCCTGTCCTTCCCCTGTCAGGATGTGAGGAAGCTTTTCCGGCCGGATGCCCACGCCATCGTCCGATATCACGAAAATGATGTCCCCTTCCTCCATCCACGCCATGATCACAATGGTTCCTTCCATGGACTCCTTTTCAAAGATCCCGTGCTGAATGGAATTTTCCACAATAGGCTGCAGCACCAGCTTGGGAATCTCATGATCCAGAATGTCATCCGGCACATCTATAATAAAGGATATCTTGTCTTCATAGCGCATATTCTGCAGCCGCACATACAGCTCCACATGCTGCAATTCCTTCCCTATGGGGATCATGATATTCTTTTTGGACAGAGTCAGCTTATAGAATTTTGACAGGGTCTGCACTGCCAGGGATACTTCCTTCTGCTTTCCGTCCAAAGCCAGCCAGTTTATCATATCCAGCATATTATAGAGAAAATGAGGATTGATCTGGGCCTGCAACGCATTTGCCTCCGAAACCTTCAGTTTCTCCGCAATCTCCCGCTGTTCCGTCATCAGCTGATGGATCCGGTCCACCATAAGATTGTAATGATATACCAGCTGACCGATCTCGTCCCGATCCGCCTCCCCCTTGAACCGCACCGGGGAAAGGCTGCTCTGCTCATTCATCTTCTCCACCACAAGGGACAGACGCCTGGCAATACTCTGGGAAAACAGCAGCGCTGTTCCCCCCGCCATAGCAAGAAAGACCAGATACCCCGCCAGCGTGCTCAGCAATACTTTCCGGCTGTCCGCAATCACATCCTTGACGGGAATCGCCGATACCAGCCGCCAGTCGGTCGGCCCGATATCCCGGTATCCCATATACAGATTTTCCTCCAGTATCTTTACCGTGGAAAATTCCTGACGGCTGCCGATCACATCAGGGATACTCTCGTAACGCATAAAATACGTTCCGGCCAGGCGCAGATCCGAGGAAGTGACCACGGAATTCCTGCTGTTGATCAGATAATACATTCCGCTGTTCTTCGTCAGATTCCTCAACAAGATATCCTGTAGATAATCGGCGGAAAAATAGATGGCAATGTAACAGTACTCTCCCTCCGGGCTTACAATTTGATTCAGCTTACATATGTACGCCAGGGAACCCAGACTGTCTATCTCCGCATCGGTCAGATAAAAACCCGGACAGTACAGGGCGCTGGTCTTGGGAGAACCGTCAAAAATACCGTGCCAGTAGCTTCCCGTAATGCTGTCACAGAATGCTATGGTATCCGGGAAATCATATTTTTCCACAACGTCCGGTTCCCCGGGGAGATAGATCCTGATGGCGGTAATGAAATCCTGCTCCAGTACGGCGTTTATATTGCCATACAGTTCTTTCGCGTCCGTCTGCTCCGACTCCCGGCTCAGGGAAGCATACAGGCTTTCGGAATAAAGGGACTTTGACAACAGCGGATTGGACAGGATCGTATTCATAGCCATCTCGATCTGATTCACCGTGGCTTCCAGCGTACTGGCCGTCTGGCTCACAAGCGCCTGTTCGGACGCTATCGTGTTGGTCGTAATGATGTGAGACAGCCTCCCGTACAGGAAAATGAGGACAAAAAGCGTGGGAACCAGCACCAGGAACAAATGCGTGATCATGAATTTATGCTTAAATTTCATGTCATGCAGAAAAAAATGAACGAACTGATATCTTTTCTTCATAATGCAGATTCCCTCATTCCCTTATTTTACTGTCCCTGTACTCGGACGGGGACATTCCCACCTGTTTCTTAAATATCTTTCCAAAATAGCTGCCGTCGCTGTAGCCTACCTTCGCCGAAATATCTGTTATCCGGTTCCTCGGATCCACCAACAGCCTTTTTGCCTGTTCCATGCGATAATCCGTAATATATTGATTCAGCGTCTTTCCCGTTTCATTCTTAAATAAGGTGCAGATATAAGAGGAAGATAGAAATACATGCTGGCTGATATCCTTGATGGCAAGTGTTTCCTCCTGATAATGGGATGCAATATAATCCTTGATCAGATATATGGCGGAAAGCTCCTCACTCTGGACACGGATCATGGAGAAAAGCCGGTCACACTGTTCCTGCAGCCTGCCGTGCAGCTCATACAGGGATTCGCACTCCGAAACCGACTCCCAGATATTCCCCTGATCCCTGCTCCTGTCTGCCGCGGACAGCTGGAACAGGCTCTCCGTCTCACTGACTGCCGTCATCAGCTTATAATACAGACTCTTTACCTGATTAGGCAGAAGGCTGCCCGCTTCCATGCTGAGACGGTTCCTCAGATCCTCCAGGAGCGTCTTCACCCCCCCTAGGTCACGCTGTAACAGCACATCTGAAAGCCTCTGGCTCACATCCAGCTGCTCCAGATCCGAAAATTCCCTGTAATCGTCCCGATGTTCATAAATCCGGAATGTGTTTTCTTCCTCGAAAAAGGAATTTTGCAGTTCGATCACCGCCGAATTATATGAATTATGAATATTGTATGCGCCGCATACCGTTTTGCCGAACACAATGTGATAACGTACCGCCAGCGGTTCCAGGGCACTGACCAATTCTCTTCCCAGCAGCGCTTTCCAGTCCGGATCAAAATCGCTGTCAGGCCCGCGGTCATTTCCGGATTCCCTCCACACATGGAAAAAGATCAGGTACTCCTGCTTACTCCCATGGATCTCACGCAAGCCCCTGTCCCGAAACGTCCGCTCCACAACAGAGGAAACCATATCCTCCAGCATTTCCGGTGTGTGCAGGTTCCTGCTGTGAAGCTTGACAAGGAAGGTGAAAAAAAGCGTATCCCCGTCAAAAGGAAAACCGGGAACCACGTTTTTATCTCCCTCCGGCCCTCCCGGTTCCGGCGCCGACGCAAGCCGCAGCGCCAGTGCTGACCTGGCCTGATTCTCCGACACCTCTTTCGTCCTGACTGCCTCCTGTTCTGCCCGGACGCTCTCACAGGCCCTTTCCAGCGCCTGCGTAACCTCCTCGATATCAATGGGCTTTTCCACATAGCTCACAGCCTTCAGCCGGATCGCCGCTTTCAGGTATTCTTTGTCGGAATAGCCGCTCATAAAGATGACAGCCATACAGGGATTCAGTTCCTGTAGCTTCTCCGCCATCTCGATTCCGTTCATGTGGGGCATCCTGACATCGCTGAGCACGATATCAGGCTGGAACGCGGAGGCGAGTTCACAGCCCTGCGCGCCATCGGATGCCTGGAGTACTTTCTCGATCCCCAGCGCGTTCCAGTCCACCGCGCGCATCAGTCCCTCCCGGGTCAGTTTTTCGTCATCCACCAGCATCAGTTTCATTCCCTGCCTCCATTTTATCAGAAAGGTTCCTCGAAATCTTTCCACACCTGATAAATACTTTCTCCTGCATCAGGCTGTGGTACTTTACGGATAGGATACCACACTTGTTCTTTGTTTGTCACTTATTTTGCGGTATCCCTGTTTGCAGGTAACAGTTCAGCCATGTAACAATTCACAGATTGCGCGTGGGTGCTTGCACACAAAGCGTGATCTGCGAATTG
>CAOKWI010000112.1 GCA_948473115.1 uncultured Lachnospiraceae bacterium
TTCAGTTGAGCCTATTTTTTCGGCCCGGTTTTTTCATAGACTACTTGACACTACCTATTCTAATGGAGAGCAACGAAAACCGCAACGGACATAAAACGAATCCAATGCGGTTTCTGTGTTACTCTGATAATGATAGAAAAGGATGTGCGGGATATAACCGGGTGTCCATTAAGGCATATTCGGACCATAGGATTTCCGTTGCCAGACTGATCTTGGGCGCCAACAATAACGCCACCGCCACCATTGCCATTACTGTCATCGTAAATTGATTCTCTGCATGGCGCGATGCCCGCATCGGCATTACCGAAAGAATCCCAATCCTCCATATACTCCATCTGGGCAGGCTGCTTATTTTCAGACGCCCCCATAGCGTTCGCCTGATTGGGCAGCAAAGTCAGGCAGGCTAACACAGATAATGACAGTGAGGTAAGTTTTTTAACATATGAAATCTCTTTCCTTGATCTAAGATGATTTTATTATATTTTGGCCTTGGCGAGAAGTCAATAGCGCTACATGAATTTTTTTAAGTTTTAAATATAAATAAGTTGCTTTTCACGGGGTGGAGAAAGAATAAAGGATAATTAGTTAAATTGCTGAAATTACAAAAATTGTTATACACTTTAATCCGGCTGTTTTGGGAAAAATGTGGATAGAACAGACAGATGCTGGAACTGATACAGGATATGATACACGAAAACAACACTGCCCCGGCAGAGGGGATGGCAGGAGAACCTGGCGGCGGTGAGAGCCACAGGCTTTGCTTATTGTGCCAGAATCCACTCCAGGGCGCTGTTCTTCCCCTGGCGGATATCCTTGATATCCTGGTGGATATACACGTCCGGCAGGGTGGTATTTTCCCACTCGTAGAGCCTGCCATCCTCGTCATATACGGCTCCCGCAAAATTGTCCCCCTCATACCAGGCGGTGGAGACGGAAACGGATAGCTGCGACTGCGGCAGGACAATATTCAGGCGAGAGGAGTAGCCGAAACAGGATGTGAACTGTCCGGCAGGCTCGCCTACCGTGACCGCGTTCAGTTCCTCCTTGAACAGGCTGATGCAGCTCATGGCGGCGGACATGGTATAGCCACCGATGAGGACATATGTCTGATCGATGGGAAGCGCTTTGATAAGTTGGACATCCTCACGCAGATAGTCAAGGATTTTCAAATATCCTCCGTGGTTGTTCCGAAGGTCTATGACCAGCTTTCCGCATTTCGGATGCGCCTCCAGAAGTCCGGCTGTTTTTTCAAAAAGTTCCCGATAATGAACTTCGACCGGAATCTCCATCTGTTCCAGAGCCATGTAGACGTACCCCCCGTTGTCCCCCTCGCGGTATTCCACCCGGTTTCCTTTCGCCGTATCGGCAAGATAGGCCCAGCTTTCTGGTAAGACTATTGAAGCCGCATCATACTCCGCAGATGGTACAAGGGGCGCTTCCACGGATTGAACCTGCTGGTTCTCGTCCAGGATCTGGAAGGTATAGCCATCCTGATAGCCGCAGCCCGCCCATTCAAAAAAAGCCGGGATAAAATAGTCTGTGCAAAAGACTTCCCTGCTGTACCATATATTGTCAGGATGGATAAAATTCTCAAATTTCTGTTCGAGATAGCCCATATCCACCCCGTTGACAGCCACGATCTCCCGCAGCAGGTATGGCTCAAACTGTTCATATCCTTTCAGGTAGGAGGTCAGGTACAGTCTGCCGTCAAAGTAGGAGACACTGATTGGGAAAAGGTATTCATAGAAAGAATCCGGGGGTAAAAGCTTTGTATGGATATCCCCCATTCCGGCAAGGATTGCCGCCAGTTCGAAAAAGATGTCATTGTCGGACAGGCTGTCTACATGCTGGCACAGCCAGTCGATCCTCTGGTCGAATTCTTCCTCCGAACACAGGTAGAAAGGATCCAGGTGATATTTCTTGTAATGATTCTGCAGATAGTGGATATCGTTGATCCAATTCCGATCCCGCTCCGACAGCTCCGACACCGGAATGTCCGCTGATATGGAAAGGGTTTCCACGCCAGATATCTCCTGACTACCTGATTCGGGAAAAATTTCCCCATCAGATGCCCCCTGTTGCTCCCCGGACGCATCCGGCTTTGGGACAGTATCCGCGCCCGTCTGATGCGCAGGGGGACAAGCAGACAGCAGCAGGCAAAAGGTTAGTAAAAGCAGACAAACTCTTTTTCTCATAAGATTTTTCTCCCTATGTTCCAATGGAAAGCAACGAAAACCGCAATAGACATAAAACGAATCCAATGCGGTTTCTGTGTTACTCTGATAATGATAGAAAAGAATGTGCGGGATATAATCGGATGTCCATTAAGGCGTATTCGGACCATAGAGATTCCCGTTGCCAGACTGATCTTAGGCGCCAACAATAACGCCACCGCCACCACCGCCATTACTGTCATCGTAAATTGATTCTCTGCATGGCGCGATGCCCGCATCGGCATTACCGAAAGAATCCCAATCCTCCATATACTCCATCTGGGCAGGCTGTTTATTTTCAGACGTCTCCAAAGCGTTCGCCTGATTGGGCAGCAAAGTCAGGCAGGCTAACACAGACAATGAAAGTGAAGTAAGTTTTTTAACATGAGAAATCCCTATTTCTTAATTTAATATGACCCTATTATATATTGACTTGGGTGAGAAGTCAATTGCGTTACACAAATATTTCTAATTTACTGTATAAATCTCACGCCTATGCACAAATTAACAGCTTTCACAGAAGTAAAATTTGTGAAATATAAACAAAGTTTGGCTGATTTATATTTATGGTGGTGCTACGAAGCAGGGGCATGAGGGTTTAGTTTCCAAATATATCAAATATATATTGAAAAGGATACTGTTGGCCTAAATTGGGAAAATATTTCCAAAAGCATTTCCTACAAATTATCTATAAAGGGCAGGCACTTCAACGAGAGGAACTTTGCCGTAGTTCATTTCCAGGCGGGTGTGCAAAAAAATACATGAAAAGGTATATTTTTTGGCAATAAAGTACATTGTGCTTTTCAAAGGAAGCGAATATACTCTTTTAGACGTGGATCGGAACTGCCTGGCAATGCGGAAAATGCTGCGGAAAATGTGTTTCTACGGAGCGGTTTCCGGGCAGGAAAGGCGGATGCTTCGTAAGCGGGGCAGGCCGCCGGAGAGTCCTGGCATGGGGAGGCGAATACACTCTTTAAGGAATTGCCAGGAAGAGAGATAAAGGAGATGACAGCAATGACGAAGGATATGACGAAAGGGACACCCATGAAACTGATCCTGGGGTTTTCCGTCCCTTTGCTTTTCGGGTTTCTGTTCCAGCAGTTTTATAGCCTGGTGGACACCCTGATCGTAGGAAGGTTCCTGGGAAAGGAGAACCTGGCTGCGGTGGGAGCTACAGGCTCCGTGAATTTCCTGATCATCGGCTTCTGTATGGGGATCTGTAGCGGTTTTTCCATTCCGGTGTCCCATAAGTTCGGGGCAGGAGATCCGAAGGGAATGCGGAAAGTGGTGGCAAACTGTGTCTGGCTGGCAGCGGCTTTCGGGATCGTGATGACTGTGCTGACAACCCTGTTATGCCGTCCCATACTGGTACTGATGAAGACCCCGGAGAATATCCTGGAGGCTTCCTACGCTTATATCTGGATTATTTTCCTGGGGATTCCGGTGACTTTTCTGTACAACATGACCTCCGGCGTGATCCGTGCCCTGGGGGACAGCAGGACGCCGGTCATTTTCCTGCTGATGTCGTCCTTTTTGAATATTGGGCTGGATCTGTTTTTTATCGTAAACCTGCAATGGGGTGTCCAGGGCGCGGCCTGGGCGACAGTCATCTCCCAGGGAGTATCCGGCGTCTGCTGTCTGCTCTTTATTGTGAAGAAATTCGAGATCCTGCGGATCCAGAAGGATGAGTGGGTGCCTGACAGGCATTTGATGGGAACGCTCTGCGGCATGGGGGTGCCCATGGGGCTGCAGTATTCCATCACCGCCATCGGCAGTGTGATCCTGCAAAGCGCTACCAACACGCTGGGTTCCGACGCGGTGGCGGCGGTGACGGCGGCGGGGCGGATCAGCGGTTTTCTGGCCTGTCCATTTGACGCCATGGGTTCCACCATGGCCACCTACGGCGGACAGAATGTGGGTGCGGGCAGGCTGGACCGCATCAGCAGGGGGCTGAGGTCCTGCGTGATGCTGGGTGCGGGCTATTCCGTGATCGCGCTGGCGGTCAGCGTTTTCCTGGGACGGTCTCTTGCCATGCTGTTCCTGGATGCGGGGGAGACGGCCATTATCGGGGACGTGAGGTTCTTCCTGATCATGAGCACGGTATTCTATTTTCCCCTGGCGCTGGTGAATATTGTGCGGTTCCTGATCCAGGGAATGGGCTTTCCCACCTTTGCCATCCTGGCAGGTGTGTTTGAAATGCTGGCAAGGGCAATTGCAGGGTTTGTGCTTGTGCCGCTGATGGGGTTTCCGGGTGTGACATTGGGAAGTCCCATCGCCTGGATCCTGGCGGATGCGTTCCTGATCCCGGCGTATTTCCATGTGCGGAAGGTGATGGAGAAGAGACTGGCATGGGACAAGGCGCAGGCCGAGGACACCGGGACGGAAGAGAGGGAAGCCCGCCGCGTTTCCCCCGTCAGGTCAAAACTAAAATTTATATAGCAAAAGGAGAAAACCATGGCAAAACTGTATGTAAACCCCAAGGTCAAAAAAGGCCACATCAACCCTGAATTACAGGGTCATTTCTCGGAGCATCTGGGGAGGTGTATCTACGAGGGAATCTATGTGGGAGAAAACTCCGAAATTCCCAATGTGAACGGTATGCGCACCGATGTGGTGGAGGCCTTAAAGGAGATCCGTGTGCCGGTGCTGCGCTGGCCCGGCGGCTGCTTCGCGGACGAATACCACTGGAAGGACGGCATCGGTCCGAAGGAAGGACGCAAGAAGATGATCAATACCCACTGGGGCGGCGTGGTGGAGGACAACAGCTTCGGCACCCATGAATTCATGGAGCTGTGCAGGCAGCTTGGCTGTAAGACCTACATCAACGGCAACCTTGGCAGCGGCACTGTGCAGGAGATGAGTGAGTGGGTGGAATATATGACCTTTGACGGCGTATCCCCCATGGCAGACCTGCGGAAAGAGAACGGCCATGAGAAGCCCTGGACAGTGGATTATTTCGGCGTGGGCAATGAGAGCTGGGGCTGCGGCGGCAATATGCGCCCTGAATTTTACGGGGATATGTACCGCAGATACCAGACCTACGTGCGCAATTATGATTCTAAGAAGCCCATCAGCAAGATTGCCTGCGGCGCCAACGCGGACGACTATCACTGGACGGACAAGGTGCTGGAGACCACCTTTGACCACGGGAACGGTTTTATGGGAGGCATGTCCCTGCATTATTACACGATACCTACAGGAACATGGGGCAAGAAAGGCTCTGCCCTTGTGTTTGATGAAAAGGACTGGTATCGCACGCTGAAAGCGACTTTAAAGATGGAAACTCTGATCCGGCGCCATGGCGCGATCATGGATCAGTACGATCCGGAGAAAAAAATCGGCATGGTCATCGACGAGTGGGGGACCTGGTATGACGTGGAGCCCGGCACCAACCCCGGATTCCTTTATCAGCAGAACACCATGCGGGATGCGCTGGTGGCAGGGCTGAATCTGAACCTGTTCAACAAGAACTGTGACCGCGTGAAAATGGCCAATATCGCCCAGATGGTGAATGTGCTGCAGGCGGTGATCCTCACAGAGGGTGAAAAGATGGCAAAGACACCCACATGGCATGTCTTTGACCTCTATAAATACCACCAGGACGGCGAACTGGTGGAATCCTCCATTGAGACCAGGGAAGTGGGGCTGGAGGAAGCATACAGGATTCCGGATCTGTCCGAATCCGTATCCCTGGGGAAGGACGGAAGACTTCATGTGACGGTGACAAATGCTTCCCTTGCGGATCATGCGGAAATCGAGGGATGCTTCGCAGAAACGACGATCAAGGCAGTCAGGGGCAGGATCCTCGCAGGGGAAATGCATGCCCACAATACCTTCGAAGAGCCTGACGCGATACATACCACGGAGTTTACAGAATTTACAGTGGAGGGAAATAAGGTATGCTTCACGCTTCCGGCATGCAGCGTGCTTCATCTGGAACTTGAAATATCATAAAGGTTTATGTTACCATAGAAAGGACAGCTGCACCCGAAATCATTTGTTTCGGGTGCACTGTGTATACGGGTATCGGGTTTGGGGTCTTTGACTCCCACTTTATGAAGGGGATTGGAATTATTGTGACAGTTTCAGGTAAGGGAGGTTACTATGTATCATTATCAAGAAACCATGGACAGGCTGATTGAAAAGGAAGTTGCCGAGGGCAGGGTAAAAGGCGCCAGCGCGCTGGTTCTTCACAGGAACCGGGAAGTTTACTGCAATGCTTTCGGTTTTGCGGATGCGGAGAAAGGGGTTCCCATGAAGCGGGATACCATTATCCGCCTGTTTTCCATGACGAAGCCTGTCACTGCGGCTGCTGCGATGATCCTCATGGAACGGGGCGAGCTGGATCTGTGGGATCCGGTGTCCTCATATCTTCCTGAATTTCATTCGCCCGGGGTGTGGAGCGGGGAAAAGCAGGGTGCAGTCCCTGCCGGGAGGGAGATTATGGTATGGGATCTCCTGAATATGACCTCCGGCATCCCCTATCCCGACCAGGCTCATGAGCCAGGCAGGCGTATGGGGGAAGTGCTGCAGAAGCTGATCAGCCGCAGGGAGCAGGGGGAGACTGTGGATACCCGGGAGTACGCAAGGCAGATCGCAACGGTTCCTCTCTGCTTCCAGCCGGGAGAGCGCTGGATGTACGGCTATTCCGCTGATATCCTGGGAGCGGTCATTGAGGTGGTATCGGGAAAGCGCTTCGGGCAGTTCCTGAAGGAAGAATTGTTCGCCCCCCTGGGCATGACGGACACGGGATTCTTTGTACCGGAGGACAAGCTTTACCGGTTTGCACAGTATTATGACTGGACGGAAAAGGACGGACTACAGGTACATACGGACAGCCATTTGGGAGAGTATTACGGGGAGGACGTGGCCTTTGAGTCCGGCGGCGCAGGGCTTGTTTCCACCCTGGACGATTACAGCCGTTTTGCCTCCATGCTGGTGCGTAAGGGAGAGTATGGGGGAAAGCGGATCCTTGGCCGCAAGACCGTGGAGTTCATGGCACAGAATCACTTGAATCCCCGACAGAGGGAATCCCTGGTGTGGGACAGCGTGAAAGGCTATGGCTACGGCTGCCTGATGCGCGTGCTGATGGACAGGGATATCGCTGCCTACAACGGTTCCCTGGGTGAGTTCGGCTGGGACGGATGGACGGGAAATTATGTGGCAATGGATTTCAGCGAAGACCTGGTGTTCCTGTACTTTATCCAGCGCTGCGGCGCCGGCGCGACACCCGTGGTGCGGAAACTGAAAACGGTTACCTACGGTGCGCTGGAAGCATGAAGCAGCGGGGAATGACAAGGAGCTGTGAAAAAGTCCCTTAACAGGAAAGAACATAAAAATAATACCCAAAATTATTGTACCACTCTTTTGGCATATTTAAAATCAAGTTTTAACTGTTATGCAGTATAAATTGCTTGGAAAATATATGCGGTAAATGCCGTACAATTTTGTGTATGCCATATAAAAAAGGTGAAGTGAAAAGTTTTCTATTGACATTGAAGAATTGTATGTTATTATACCTTTAAGGTGAGTTCTACCTATAAGTGGAAGTTGTAAAAGCGATGAAACTGCTGATGGCGGTTTTACATTATGACTATGCCTTATGACATAGCCATATTTATATAATTTCTGAAATTCTAAAGCTAATGAGGTACAAATAAAGAAGGAAAGATTAGGTTGAGGAGGTGCAGATATACAAAGTAAATCTAAAACCTGATCCAAATGATTCTGCAAGTGAGCGCCACTATAAGCAGTTATGCATAGATGAATTGGCATGGTGCAGAAAAAAATCAGGAAATAATTGTAAACAAGGCTAACTGTTTGTATAATTTGTGCTATGGCGAATCCGGGTATAAAGGAAAAGAAAGATGCCTTGATTTTGTGAAACTGGAGCAGGTATGTGATAAGTACAATTCCAAGTTTCAATAAGGGCAAAGCTTTCCCTTGATATATATACATTAAACTGGTTCTTACTTATACTTCCATCACCAAAAAGCGGGATGATTTCAGTATTTTTAATCTCTCAGGGTCTGATTCCCCGCAGTTCTGCTGCGGAAAGCGTTCGGATCACTGTAAGGGAAATTTCCGTTTTCACACTTGCTGTTGATGTGCATGTATGCGGTTCTGGCAGGATACAGTTTCCCAGCTGTTTATGAGAAATGCTAGTACATCGTTGCATTAATCCTGAAGTAATAAGTGCTTGATGTTTGCGTCAGTGCAAGGCGGCGGAGGGAGGCGATGCGGTGGCATCGTTGACCGACAACAACGCAGCAATGACGTGAACAGCGAGTGCTGATTACTCAGGAATTAATGCAATGATGTACTAGGATAAAAAAGTGCAATATAAATGGCTGTGAAAATCGGAGTTTTCAACTCCTGCTTTTCACAGCCATTTGTCCGATTTTATATGTGTAATTCGCCTATTCGTCCAGGGAAGAGTTGTCTGCCGCAACAGCCGAGACAACGGAAGCGACCACAGAGATCACAACAGCAATAATAATGATCAGAAGCCCGCCCGCCAATATAAAGAACATACCATTCATATCCATACAACCCCTTTCTATCGTTTCTTCCTGTCTGTCAGTATACCATGAATCTTTGATTCATGATGGCCATCCGGCCGCTGATTGTTTTGAATAAAGTCAGTATACCACTTCTTTCCCAAAATCACAACTGACAATTAAAGAAAAAATCAGTCACCAAACTGTAACATTTTTTTGGTATCATACAGACAAAGGGATTCCATCAGGCAATTGCGAAAGTCTGGATAAGAGAGACGCCTTTGTTCAATCCGCGCAAAATTGAAACGAAGGTTGTTTTGGGGTCGTTTCTTATTTTGTGCGAATTGCCCAAAGTCGGTTGTCAAATGAGGGTTTCGTGGTTACTTGATGGATTCCATGAATGAGAGGAGAAATATGGTCGAATTATATTATGCGGAAGATGACGCCGACATTGCGGGCGTTGTAAAGGAATATCTGGAGCAGAAACACTTTCAGGTGACAGTGTATGCTACCCTTTCGCAACTCAGGCAAGCTTTGGTATGCCATGTGCCAACGCTTGTGCTGCTGGACTGGAACATGCCTGACGGAGGAGTCTGTTTTGAAATCCAGCTTTACAGTCACTGAGTTGTAATTTGCAGTTGTTATACTATATTTGTTGGGATGCACTGTGCTCCATCCAAATAATGAATTGATGTGCGCCGAGATATGCTGAAACTTTCCAACCGCAATCTGGAACAGGCGATCATACTGGTCACCATGTGAGACAGACGGATTCGGGATGGATGGTAAACGCGCCCATTATTATAATGGACGGTAACAGTTCAGCCATGCAACAATTTGCAAATTGCGCGTGGGTGCTTGCACACAAAGCGCGATGTGCAAATTGCTGCATGAGCGGAACGCCCTCACATGAAGCCCAAAGCGGCTCTCGCGGCATTCGACAAATGAACATGCAAGCATGTTCATTTGTCTCATTGCACGCGGAAATAAAAGATGAGCCGCGCAGCGGCGTCGGATGCGTAGCAGACGCTGAGGAGGGGGCTTGCCCACCTCGTTAGGAATGGGAGGGCTGAACT
>CAOKWI010000113.1 GCA_948473115.1 uncultured Lachnospiraceae bacterium
ATTGTTTACTTAAACCTTCTAAGATTTGTGAGGTTTTAGAAAATTGATTTCCGTGTTTAAAAAGACAGACAAAACGTAACCGTTTGGCCGACGGCTGAACGGTTACGACAAAGCAGAGGAAGCGGCACCACGGCAGAAAAGCAGAGGGAGCTACTGCTCCATCTGCCTTCCCAGAAAACCTGCCGCGGAAAGCAGAAGCTTCTGTTCCACCTCCCCCATCCGGCTCTTATTGTCATTCTGCAGGAGCACCACGCTGCCGATCACGTCCCCTTCACAGAGGATCGGGGTGATGGCCTCATGCTGATAATCGTTGGATGCCTCCTCGCAGATCGTGATAAAATTCCGGTCCCCCTTCGTCGCCATAAGGGTTTCCCGATTGTGTACCTTCTCGTCCATCTGCTTGCTCACAGATTTATTCACCATCTGCTTGTATCCGCCCGCTGCCGCTATGAACTGATCCCTGTCCGCGATCAGCGCCGCATGGCCGGACACCTGCGCCAGGCTTTCCGCATACTGCTTTGCGAAGGTTGTCATCTCTCCGATGGGGGAGTACTTTTTCAGGATGACCTGACCCTCCTTGTCAGTGTAGATTTCCAGGGGATCGGATTCCCTGATATGCAATGTCCTCCTGATTTCCTTTGGAATAACGATTCGTCCCAGGTCATCTATCCTTCTTACAATTCCCGTTGCTTTCATATATAAAAAACCTCCATTCACAATATACTGTTCAATCTCGAAACGCGTTTTTAGTATCTGTAAACAGAGGATTATTATGCATTTTTATACATTTTTATGAAATTAAAGTATCCGCTCCGAACCGGTGCGCTGTCCCGTTTCCGTCCCGGCGGCGCCGCCTGCTTCCTCATAAAATACGCCGCTGTAAGGATCCATCCTGTAGATATTGTCACCGCTGCTCAGCCGCGGCACATACACCGACTGCAGCAGGGCTCCGTCGCCGCTGAGAAGCCGCAGTGTCTCTCCCGCCTTCAGGTTAAAGTTGATACCCGGTTTGCCAAGGGCGTCTATCTGAAAATAATTCTTACAGTAAACCGTTATGCTTTCCCCCGGCGCAAGCCTCACAGGAGGCAGGGAGGAGCGCTCCCCTTCCTCTGTCCCGTCTGCCAGGAAAAACGATCTCAGGTTCACTTCTTCGATCCCCACATTTTCCAGCACAATGTAGTCTCCCAATCCCCTGCTCTTTATGGCGGTGATCAGCAGACCCGCCTCCGGGTCGGGAGAAGTGACACATTCCACACCCACAAAGCCATCTTCTATCAGATCCGGGGTAATCACAAGCGTTTCCGTATCTATGACATTTCCATTCACCAGCCAGTGGTCAAACTGATATCCACACCTGGGAACCGCCGAAATTGTCACAGGCACTTCCCCGAAATAGGTGCCCTCATATGAGGCATCATGAAGGACGGCATCATCTATGGACAGACTGGCCTGATTCTCATTCGACAGGAAAAGCTCATAGGTCCGGTGCAGGCCGAAAGCCTGGGACAGATCCTGCAGCGCATAGGCCGGCCTTTCCTCCAGGAAGCTGCCGATCCTCTCTATCTCATTTAAGGCATGACCATAATCCACATTCTCAGGCATGCCTGCATTGCCCGCCAGAAGCGTTGTTTCATTATAAAGATATTTTAACTCGGCAGCATGGCTCTCATGCATCTGCGCCATGACTTCCAATGAGCGCTCCGGCGCAAAATAGTAATTTGCCAGGGACAGATAATATCTGATATAGTATTCCCTGCCCTCCTGCCTGCCCATGATATTTCGGAATAACGTGCTGAACCTGCTGATATCATTCATGCTGTCGGTAGTCCGGAGCGCATCTGCTCCCCTGCCCTCCCCGCCGTATTCCACAAAGCCCAGCGATTCGTCCAGGTCATACAGCAGGAAACGGTATCTGCCGTCAAAGACCGTGCCCGCCTGATATCCGTCCTCATTGGAATAATATCTGTAGACACGGAAATTATTGACCAAAAAGTCCTGATTGCACACGTAGTTCTGCAGCGCCATATACTGCAGGAAATTTTTCACGTCCAGGATCTGGTTCAGCCGTTCCCAGTTGGCATCCGCGCTCAGATCCATCAGGGAAGCCTCCTCATAAAAGGCATTGTACTCCTGCCTGGCCTGGCCTGTAAGCTCATCCTCGCCTTCCTGTTCCTCGATCCCGGGCACCTGCCCCTCCAGGACAACCATCTGTCCGTCGTAAGTCCCGTATTTCTGCTCAAAATACCAGTCGTCATAATTGTTGACAAACCAATACACCCCGTAGTATTCCCCGTTCAGATATACGCAGACGGCGGACGCATGCTGGACGTCCGGAAATCCCGCCTGGCCGCACAGACGGTTAGCCAGTTCATTCCGCAGGTAGGCATAACCGTTGTCATCCCCGCTGTTTCGCAGGATCAGCCTTTTATACCGGGACACCAGCACATGATCCACGCCGTAATCCTCCTCAAAGAAATCGTAGTGAAAGGCTTTATCCTCATCATATTCTGAACGGGCATACAGCCGGAAGGAAGGCTGATTCTTTTCCCTGGAAAAAGATCCGTACACACGGATCCCGCAGTTTTGGGTAAACGCCTCCTCACCCTGCCGGTCAAACAGGGTCACCTGTACCTCTTTCTCATATTCCCTGCCTCTGAGAAAACGGTTTTCGCCCGTCAGCAGCCCCTCTTCCCCGAACAGGTCCCCGGGTTCCCCGGAGATCGACAGTACCGGGATATCATACCGGTCCTCCACATCTGTACCCAAAATATAGGTTCCGGAACAGACCTCCGCAGGCACGTCCTCTCCGCCGCAGGCCAGCGCCTTCACTGTGTAGACCCTCTCCTGTCCGGAGCAGTCCAGCAAAATCCCCTGCCGCGCGTCATAGAGCGCCGCGTGGGCATTTTCCTCGGAGGGCACGGAGCCATCCAGTGTATACAAAATATCGCCCTTCCCCGGCGTATGCAGTTCCAGAGTGATATCCTCCGAATAAAACCCGCTCTCATGGGAAAAGAGCACCCGGCCTTCCAGGTCATCCGTATCCGCCTTTGGCAGCCCGCTCCCTGCCCATAACCCCATGGCGGATAATAGGACAAACACTGCCGCCAGACATATCATGATCCGTTTCTGTTTTCTGTTCAATCGCTTTCCGTTTCCTTTATTATTTATTATAAAACTGTCTATCACAAAAAATCCATACTGCTTGACAGTTAAAATTGCCGGGTAACCTGACTGCATAACGCCTGCCATATACTCTTATCCAGCACGGTACGGTAACTTCTGGCGTTCTGTAGTATACCTTAATGTATCATACCCTACGGGGCCTGTCAAAAAAAGACTTTTAAAAGAAACTGCCATATGATATACTTTTATGGAATGTTTTCAGGAGGAATAACCACATGGCCGAGAAGCAATATCGACATGAGATCAAACGGCTCCTGTCCCCTGCCCAAAGGCTCCTGCTGGAGCAGCGGATCCGCGCTGTCATGCCGCGGGATATCCACAGCGGGGATGACGGAAGCTACTCCATCCGCAGCATTTATTTTGACACAGCGGCCGACCGGGCTTACACGGAAAAGGAAGCCGGAATCTCCGAGCGGGAAAAGATACGCATCCGCTTTTACAACCATCAGGATGACCTGATCAAGCTGGAACGGAAAGAAAAGCGCGGAAACCTCATATACAAAGATTCCATGGCTGTCTCAAGGGAAACCGTGGATGCCATGATGCAGGGTGATTTCTCCTCCCTTCCCGGTTACTGCAATCCTCTCAGCGACCGCATATACGGAACCGCTCACTCGGAAGGTCTGCGTCCTGCCGTGGTCATAGATTATGTCCGCATGGCTTACGTCTTTCCCGTAAACCATGTGCGCGTCACTTTCGACTCTGTATTGGAAGCCGCCAGACCGGAAATCCCGATCTGGACGCCGGAGGGCGGTTACGACGTGCTGGCGGAGGACACGATTCTGGAAATCAAATATGACAACTATCTGCCGGAGCATATCTGCCGGCTGTTAAACAGCGTATCCGCCCCGCAGATGGCACTGTCCAAATATGTATTATGCCGCAATAACCTTCTCTGGAAACAGGGGGATTTTATAGGAGGAAAACAATGAACACAATCAAAAACCTGTTATCAGAATCCATGCAGCAGATGGGAATGATCGAATCTCTTTCCGTCGCCGCCGTGCTTCTGTCATTTGCAGTGGCGGCCATATGCGCGGCGCTGATCTATGTGGTATACCGCTATTTTTATAAGGGGGTCTCCTACTCTCCCAATTTCGGCATGCTGCTCATTATTCTCACGCTGCTTACCAATTTTATCATCATATGTATTTCCACCAATCTGGTATTGTCCCTTGGTATGGTAGGCGCGCTCTCCATTGTGCGTTTCCGCGCCGCAGTAAAAGAGCCCCTGGATGTGGGCTTTCTGTTCTTTGCCATTGCCGCCGGTCTGACCTCCGGGGCAAGGCTGTACCTCATCGCAGTCCTGGGAACAGTCCTTGTGGCCCTGATCTTTATCATCTGCTATCTGATCCTGAACGGAACCGCGTCCTATCTGCTGGTGATCCGTTACACAGATGAGGCCGTTGAGGCTTTGGAGGACGCCCTGTACGGCCAGAAGAAAAAGCTGAAATCCAAGATCAGGCGGGGCGCCACCTCCGAGATCACTTACGCGGTCAGTCTGAAAAAAGGATCCGATTTCCTGGTGGACGAGATCTCCGGTATCGCCGGTGTAAAAAATGTAGTGCTGGTGCAATATAATCAGGAGGCCTGACCTCCTGATACGGGATCCAGATTCAGGCCGGATTCAGCGTGCAGATCATCTGCACAGTTCCCCGGAGAAAGAAGCGGCGATGACAGACCATAAATCAACAACAAAATCCTTAACCCGGTTCCTTCCCTTTCTCCTGTTGCTGCTGGGCGCAGCCTTACGGCTGTTCCGCCTGGGCAGTGTCCCCGGAGGAATGCATCAGGACGAAAGCTTTGTGGCCTGGAATGCCTTCGCCATACTGCACGAAGGCATGGATTCCGCAGGGCATCATTTTCCTGTCTATATGGCGGACTGGGGGGATGGCCACAGTGCCCTGTATGTCTGGCTGCTGATTCCTGTCCTGGCGCTGAACGGAGGGCATTGTTCCCCCTTTCTCAGCAGACTGCCCCAGGCGGTAGTCTCTGTTTTTACCCTGTGGTCCGTATACCATCTGATCAAATGTCTTTTCAACCGGAAAGCGGCTCTGTGGAGTCTCTTTCTTCTGGCTGTCTGTCCCTGGCATATTATGATGTCGCGCTGGGGTCTGGATGCCAATCTGGCTCCCGGCTTTTTAATCTTCGGTCTGACTTTCTTTGTCAAGGGGCTGGAACAGAAGAAATACCTTCTTTTATCCGGTTTCTTCTATGGCTTAAGCCTGTATTGCTACGCCGTGATCTGGCCTGCCGTTCCGGTCATGCTTTTTTTACAGATCGTCTACTGTCTGGCGCATAAAAGGCTGCGCATTGACAGGTGGAGTGTGGGCGCTTCCCTGATCCTTTTTGTGATGGCAGTCCCCCTCCTTTTATTTGTCCTGGTCAATTCCGGAGTGATCCCCGAGATCCTCCTTCCTTTTATGACAATCCCCAGAATGAGCGGCTACCGCGGCTCCGAGATCGCCCTGACCCTTTCGGGTATGTGGTCGAATCTGCGCACCGCCCTTTCCCTTTTATGGCATCAGAACACCGGAGGCGTTTTCGACATTCTCCTCCCCTGGGGACTCTTTTATGACATCGGCAGGATCTTCATTGTGGTGGGAACCGTGTCGCTTCTGGTGCGTCTGTTTCGCAGCTTCCGCGAGAAAAAGTTCTGTCCGGAATATTTTCTGTTTGTCCAGCTGTCAGGGGGGGCGCTGACCTGTCTGCTGGTGACTGCCATCCTCCATCAGATCAACGCACTATATATTCCTCTTGTCCTCAGCGAGGCATATGGTGTATGGGCCGTGACAGAATGGATTCTCCGGAAAAGGCACACACTGGCTAAATACATTTCCTGCGGCATTGTCCTTATCTATCTGCTCTGCCTTACCTTATTCCAGAAGGACTATTATACGGACTACCGGGAGCTGGTAAGCGCCTGGTTCGCAGAGGGCGTTGACGAATGCGTTGATTTCGCGCTGGAGGAGTGCTCCTCCAGACACATTGACACCATTTACGCAGAAATGGGAACGCAATGGCCCCGTCTGCTCTTATACACGGAGACACTGCCTTCCCAGTATCTTTCCACTGTCATATATGATAATGCACCCAATCCTGCCAGCTTCGAGATCGACGGCGGTATCCGCATCCACATGGGAATCGATACCGGCAGCATCGATCACGAAAGCATCTACATCATCTACTTTATTGATGTGCAGGCTTTTGAAGACGACTTTACCCTGACCCGGTTCCACGACTGGTATGTGGCTGTGCCAAAGGAATCATGAATATGGCGCCCGAAGATCCGGCACAGGAAGCACTGATGCAGTGTTGGATGTGCTGTTCCGGCACAGGAAGCATGATGCTGCGCCGGATGCGCTATCAGGCACAGGATGCATGATGCTGCGCCGGGGACACAATGCGGGCGCCTTCCCATGGACCCGTCATCTGTCCATCTCAGCGATACGCCCTGTGGATTTATGCTCTTTAATAATACCGTCTATCTCTTTCAGGTCTGTGCTCAGCAGATCCCCGGGGATGGTATTTTTCAGGGAGCTCACCGCATTCCCGTACTCCAGGGCACGCTGGTACTCACCCTCATGGGAAAGCAGGCCGTACAGCACGCCGGAAATATAAGCGTCGCCGCTTCCGATCCGGTCTACCACCTCGATATCCGCATAGGGCGCCTCCTCATAATATGTGTCATCCTTTGCACTGTAAATAATGGAGCCAAAGGTATGACGCTTAGGGCTGTGGACAATACGCTGCGTCGACGCAACGATGGAAATGGGAAAGTCCTTCGTAAAACTCTTCATGATGCTCTTCGCATCCCCCTCTTTCAGGAAAGTCAGCCTGGCCGTTTCCTCAGAGCAGAAGAAAATATCCACATAGGGCAGGATCGATTCAATACATTCCTTGGCCTCAGGACCGCTCCAGAGATTTCCCCTGAAATTCACGTCAAAGGAAATGATCGTACCATGTTCCTTAAATCTCTTGATCATCTCAATCGCGGTGGCGCGGAGTTCCGGGCTTAACGCCAGCGTAATGCCGCTGGTGTGGAAGCATCTGGCGGAACTGTAGATCTTTTCGTCAAAGTCATTGACGGACAGCTTGTTAATGGACGTGTTTTTCCTGTCATAGACAATACGGGGCTTACGGGGATACGCGCCGCTCTCATAATAATAGACCCCCAGGCGGGCATCCCTGCTCTCGTCATACACCAGATAGTCGTCGCTGACCCCACAGAGACGGACGCGGTTCTTAATGTACATGCCCAGATCGTTTGCCGGCAGTTTGGAAATAATGCCGCAGCGCAATCCCAACATGGCTGCCCCGGTGGCGGAATTGAGTTCCGCGCCCCCCGCCTGCTTGCTGAAGGTATCCCCCCTGGTCATACGCTCGTTGGACGGCGGCGACAGCCGGAGCATGATCTCCCCCAATGACAACAGATCAAATTCTTTCTTCATGTGCTATACCCTCTCTTCCAGCGCTTTTTACCCGATTTCATCGGGCGTTTGCTCGTTATATGGTAAGGGACATTTTTTATTTCCCTTTGAAAAAACAATGGCCGCTGCGCGTCACTTGTTTTTCTTTTGCATTCATTATATCATACTTCTTTCATCCGGAAAAGAACACAGCTTACTTTATGGAAGTTGTTTCCATGTTTTTTTCCTGATATGTTTCAGATAGTTCTTTTTAAAATTCCGGATGCTGCCAAAAAATTCCCACCTGTACGGTTGGACGCTCCAAGGATCATCCAACCTAACTTCCACATTCACAAAACCCGCGCTTACGCGCTCCTGCGTCTGCTTGCGCATCCGCGTTTTGTTCATTTGGAAGTAGGTTGCTAATCCAACACCCCGTCTGCACTGCCATAAATGGCATGCAGACGGGGCATTGGATTGCAACCGTACAGGTGGAAAAATTCTATTTCCGAGCGGGAGAATGCATTATTCTCAGCCTTTTCCGCAAGAAGCTCTATCGTACAGATCAAATCTGCCACCTGGAATAAGGAATTTTCAAGAAATAACCTGCTATTTTACTTGTCTGAATTGGCATATGCGTCGTTGTCATCAGTCAGCGTAGTCCACTACGCTTCCTTCTTCCGCCTCGCCTCTGCCAATTCATCCATCGTAAAATATATCAGGTTATTTCTTTCAGCTTCCTAACCTGTTATCAACAGGCTTCTCCTTACAAAATTCCACACGGACAGGCAGCATATGAAATACGGCTACCAAGATTTTAGTAAGTTCAATCTGTCCATTATCATAATGAATAATAATTTTGTCATAGCTATCCCAATATTTTTTCTGCCATATAACATATTTGCTAAAGCTTTCGACACTTTGGCAATCACGGCAACGGTATCAGGGCACTCACTTTTCTTTACTTTTATACAGTCATATTGGAAATTAAGTTTTCGAGCGAAATGAAATTAATGCATTAAACAGATATTTTCTTTCTTCGATCAGATCATTTGCATATACAGATTCCCGTCGGATCAGCGGTCCGGTATGAATGGCGTGATCCTTACACCCTATATTCCGCAGATGTAAATTAAATACTTTTATGTCCTCGCCAATATCATTATCCTGATCTTGTAATACCACCGATACCAGATAATATGGAGCATGAAATTCATACGATCCAAAATCCCCTGACTCATCTACAAATGCATGAAGTCTTCTTTCGGACATATTATTCTCTTTTCTATTTTTGTAATAAAATAGCGGGGAAATCCCCCGCCGCTCGGTGGACCTGGGTCTCTCGACCAGCCCTAAATCTCAGCCACCGTGGTTATTCTATGTACATGGTACACAAGATATTCCTTACTGTCAACCCCTTTTTTATCATTTCATTCAACCTTTGTAACAGTTCAGCCCCGATCGTGCCGGGCGGCTTGCTTTTGTGAAGGAAGGGACGGCGCAAGTTTTAATGTATATAGGTCGATCCCTCTTTACATTGCATAATCGTAGTAACTATGTTAGAGCCAATTTTAAGAATATTCCAACCATGCAGGCGAAAATATTTAGAGTTTATTTGTATCTCGATTTATATGATATTTGCCAGAAAGAATTGGCTTTGTTCATGCAGGCACGATTACTCGGTTCTAAATCATTACAAATTGCGGAAAGTCAGGCG
>CAOKWI010000114.1 GCA_948473115.1 uncultured Lachnospiraceae bacterium
GATCCGCGTTGCCCCGTCCGCATAGGACAGGACAGCATGGCGCCGCCGTCCCTTTAGCAAGCCGCCTGGCACTATCGGGACTGAATTATCACGAAATCCACCGCCCATGCAATAAAATTACTTCAAAATCCGACAGAAAACGATAGCATTATTCCGTAAATAAAGGGAAATACAGCGAGAAATTAAAACAATAACATTTTTTTTGGTGAAGATAAGGTTTTCCTGCGATGGCTTTGAGTTGATTCGGCAATCTTTTATCTTTTATAATAGGGAAAGCACGAATTTTAGATGTTTTTATTCTTGGAGGTAGCATTATGGAACAATTGAACATTACCGCTGCGAAGGATAACGAGAAAATATACAAAATTTTAGGAGATTTGATGGATGCTGACAAGGAATTTCAAATTATGATCACGGTTCCTTCTGCCAGGAATAAATCAGCCCAAACCACCATACAGAGCGCGGAAAAGAACGAACAGGCCATCCGTGACCTGGAGAAGGATGTCACCAACATGATACATGAGATTGGTGTGCCTGCCCATATCAAAGGATACCAATATCTGCGGGAAGCGATCATGATGTCGGTGGAGGATCCGGGTATGATCAGCTCCATCACGAAGATACTCTATCCCACCATAGCAAAACGGTTTCAGACTACGCCCAGCAGGGTAGAGAGGGCGATCCGCCATGCCATCGAGGTGGCCTGGAGCAGGGGGAGGATGGAAACCCTGGATGCCCTGTTCGGATATACCATTGACACGGGAAAAGGCAAGCCCACCAATTCGGAGTTCATAGCCCTGATCGCCGACAGGATCAGATTATCTTACAGAAATTGAGGATAATTTGAGAAGAAATACTTTCCACTGAATGGGGAATGATGTATAATAATACTATCTATATTTCGGTGGAGGGTTACAATGAAAAAAATATTATTTGCAGCATCAGAAGGCGTACCTTTTATCAAGACGGGCGGTTTGGCGGATGTGGTGGGATCCCTGCCTAAATGCATTGATAAAGAATACTTTGATGTCAGGGTCATCATTCCCAAATATGCCTGCATGAAGCAGGAATGGAAGGACAAAATGCAGTATGTCACTCATTTTTACATGGATTTTAACTGGAAAAATGAGTATGTAGGGGTGATGGAGGTTGTTGAGGACGGTGTTCATTACTATTTTATTGACAATGAATACTATTTCAGCGGCATGAAGGTGTACACCGACGATGCAAAATGGGAGATCGAGAGATATGCCTTCTTCTCCAAGGCGCTGTTGTCTGCGCTTCCCGCCGTGGGATTCCAGCCGGATCTGATCCATTGCCATGACTGGCAGACAGGACTGGTGCCTGTGTACTTAAAGGAACGTTTCCATGAGGGAGACTTTTTCCGGAACATGAAGTCGGTGATCACCATCCACAACCTGAAATTCCAGGGGAAATGGGATACCAAGACAGTCCAGGATATCACGGGGCTTCCCAGGCATTACTTTACGCCCGACAAGCTGGAGGCCTATAAAGATGCAAACCTGTTAAAGGGCGGGATTGTGTTTGCGGATGCGGTGACCACTGTCAGCAATACTTATGCGGAGGAGATCAAGACGCCTTTTTACGGCGAGGGTCTGGACGGTCTGCTTCGCGCCAGAAGCAACAGCCTGAGAGGCATTGTGAACGGTATCGATTACACAGACTTTAACCCCGGATCAGACAAGCGTATCGTGCGCCAGTATGACGCCAATAATTTCCGCAAGGAAAAGGTGAAAAACAAGCGTGCGCTGCAGCAGGAGCTGGGGCTGTGCCAGGACGACAGGAAGATGATGATCGGGATCGTCTCCCGCCTGACAGACCAGAAGGGATTTGACCTGATCGCCTATATTATGGATGAACTGTGCCGGGATGATGTGCAGCTGGTGATCCTGGGAACCGGCGAGGAGCGCTACGAGAATATGTTCCGCCACTTTGACTGGAAGTACGGGGATAAGATTTCTGCAAATATTTATTATTCCGAGGATCTGTCCCACAAGATATATGCTTCCTGTGACGCGTTCCTGATGCCTTCCCTGTTTGAGCCCTGCGGGCTGAGCCAGCTGATGGCGCTGCGCTATGGAACGATCCCCATTGTGCGTGAGACGGGCGGCCTGAAGGATACCGTGCAGCCTTACAATGAATATGAGAATACCGGGACCGGATTCAGCTTTGTAAATTATAATGCACATGAAATGTTGAATACAATTCGCTATGCCGAGCATATCTATTATGATAAGAAGCGCGAGTGGAACAAGATCATAGACCGCGCTATGGCAGCAGATTTCTCTTGGCATGTATCTGCGCTGAAATATCAGGAAATGTACGACTGGCTCATAGGATAGGGATTGTATGGCAGACAACGGCAGCAGGAAGAACTCTTCTAATAACGGCAGGAAAGACAGTTTCATCATGCAGGCGGGAATACTGGCTGCGGCCGGTATTATCAGCAGGATTATAGGGCTCCTTTACAGGAGCCCTTTACAGCGTGTCGTTGGAGACCTTGGAATGGGATATTACCATTCCGCTTATAATTATTATACGATTATTTTGATGATATCTTCCTACAGCATTCCTTCCGCCATTTCCAAGGTGATCGCCCAGAAGCTGGCGGAAAGGGAATTCAGGAATGCCCACAGGCTCTTTCATTGTGCCCTGGCTTACGTGCTGGTGGTGGGAAGCGCGGCCAGTCTGTTCCTGTACTTTGGGGCAGGGCTATTCGTGGGGGAGGAAGCGGTTCCGGTGCTGCGCACCTTTGCGCCCACTATTTTCGTTTACGGCATTTTGGGGGTACTGAGGGGGTATTTCCAGGCTCACAGGAGTATGGCCCAGACATCCGTGTCCCAGATCCTGGAGCAGATTGCCAACGCGGTGGTCAGTATAGGGGCGGCGTATCTGCTGATCAAATCCGCCATGGGGACCATGGAGATTCCCGTGTCGGAGGCGGAACAGGTGACCCGGGCTACCAGCGGTGCAATCGGAAGTGCTTTGGGCACCGGTGCAGGTGTCCTGGTGGCGCTTCTGTTCATGCTGGGGATTTATGGGTTGAACCGGGGACTGATCATGGGGAGGATTGCCAGGGACAGGCACGAACAGGTGGATTCCTATGGGGAGATGGTCAGGACGATCACCTTTGTGGTACTGCCCTTTATCCTGAGCACAGCCGTATACAATCTCAGCAGTACGGTGAATAACACGGTCTATACCAAATGGTATCTGGACGTAAAGGAGCTGGGGGCGGTGGACATCTATTCCAGGTGGGGGATCTTTTCAGCCCAGGCTCTGACCATATCCAATATTCCCATTGCCTTTGCCTCCGCCATGGCTTCGGCAATGATTCCCTCGGTGGCACAGCTGGCCGCGGCAAGGGACATCTATGGCGCCAGGGAGAAGATCGGTCTGGCGGTAAAAACGACCATGATCATTTCCATTCCCTGCGCGGCAGGGCTGCTGGTTCTGGCAAGACCCATCACAGGGCTGTTGTTTACGAACAAGACCGCAGAGGCGGAGGATCTGGCCACAAGGCTCCTGATGGCGCTGGCCCTGTCTGTGATATTCTATGCGCTGTCCACCCTGAACAGCTCCATTTTACAGGGTCTGGGGAAGGTGAACACGCCCATCATCAACGCGGCCATTGCCCTGGCGGTGCAGACGGGGGTGTCCATGGGGCTGTTGTATTGGACGAAGCTGGATCTGTACAGCATTGCCATTGCCAACACGGTATATTCCTTTCTCATGTGTGTGCTGAACCAGCTGGCAGTACGCAGGGCGGTGGGATATCGGCAGGAGATTGTGCGGAGTTTCCTGATCCCCGGTATTGCCGCCGGGTTTATGGGCGCTGCCGCGTGGGCGGTGTATGAGGGGCTGCTGCTTCTGACAAAATCACCCCGGATATCGGTGATCCCGGCTGTTCTGATTGCTGCTGCGGTGTATTTTGTGATGCTGATCCTGATGCGGGGAGTGACGGAGGCGGAACTGAGGGGCTTCCCTAAAGGGCATGTACTGGTGAAGGTGGCGAAGAAATGCAGGCTGATGAGGTGAGGAAATTTCCTATAAGAATCGAGTCGTGTAGGGAATGACCTTCTTCGCTGCTCGACTTGCGGGGTGCACGCTGCGCAGGCAGCCATTTCATCTGTGTGCCATGTGCATAAAAAGGAGCACAGGTTCTGTAACCTGCGCTCGGATTGTCGGACGGCTATTCCTTGATCAAATCAATATCTATCATGTTGACACCAATGACATTAAGTAATGCCTTCAATGAGAGGTATTCTTCTTTTAATATTGAGTATGTCTCTGTGGCATTCTCTTTTCTGGCAGCCATCATGTACCTTTGGATTTTTTTAAATTGTTCAATAGTGTCCAATTTCTGCGTTACCGGGCATCTGATCACCTCCTGATGATAAAAAAAGAACTGTTACGTGAGACTTTCACAGCACACTTTCCAGGGTCTCGAACAATTTCCGGATATCAATGGGCTTTGCTATATGGCCGTTCATGCCGCATTTCAGGGCTTCCTGTTTGTCTTCCTCAAAGGCATTGGCAGTCATGGCGATGATGGGGACGGAGGACAGTCCGGGATTCTCCAGATTCCGGATTTCCCGGGTAGCCTCATAGCCGTTCATGACAGGCATCTGGACATCCATCAGCACCACCTGGTAATATCCGGGTGCGGACTGCTTTACCATATTTACGGCTTCTTCCCCGTTTCCGGCGACTTCCGTAGTGAAGCCGGCATCACCCAGGATAGCCACCGCGATCTCCTGATTCAATTCCACATCCTCTACAAGCAGGATACGCCCGGTGTGATGCTCTGCTATGTCCCCGGCGGTCATTGCTTTGCCCGGATGCCCTGACTGCGGGGAGGTTTCCGTCACCGGTGTATCCTGTAGGCTCTCTGATTCGGAAACAAGCCGGAACGTAAAGGTAACGATAAATTCCGTACCGATGCCCTGTTCGCTCTCCACCTGAATGGTGCCGCCCATCATGTCAACAATATTCTTCGTGATCGCCATTCCAAGGCCGGTGCCCTGAATCTTACTGATGGTGGAATTTTGTTCTCTTTCAAAAGGCTCAAAAATATGATCCACAAATTCCTGGCTCATGCCCATGCCATTGTCCTTGACGCGGAATTCATAGCAGGCATATCCCGCGGGTGCCCCGGACTTTTCCGTAACCTGCAGAAGGATTGTGCCGCCGGCGCCGGTATACTTCACGGCATTGCTGAGGAGATTCAGAAGTACCTGGTTCAGTCGCAGCTGGTCACAGTAAATATGCCCGTTCACCACATCCACAGTCTCAATCCGCAGTTCATGCTGCTTTGCATGGACATCAGCCTGCAGGATATTGCGCAGACCGCTCAAAATTTCCGGCAGGCTGCAGGGTTTTTCCTCCAGGTGGATCTTTCCGCTTTCAATATGGCTCATGTCGAGGACGTCATTGATCAGGTTCAGCAGATGGTTGCCGGACGTCATGATCTTTTTGAGATATTCCGCCACAAGCTCCTGCTGGTCAATATGGGCGATGGCCAGGTTGGTAAATCCCACAATGGCGTTCATGGGAGTGCGGATGTCGTGGGACATGTTGGACAGGAACACACTCTTTGCCCTGCTGGCTTTGTTGGCCTGTGAAAGGGCGGCCTCCAGCAGGCGGTTCTGTTCCATTTCCTTTCGGGTTTCCTCATCCACACTGCGGAATCCCAGAACGATCCCCAGGCCGTCGTCGCCGGTTCCTGCGCTCACGGCTTTCATCTGGAAATAGACTGCGGTGCCATCCTTGTATTTCCGGTAATTGACATAGTACTGTTTTTTCTTTGCAAGTTCATTCTTTAAGGTATCCAGGGAGACGGCCTGCCGCAGCATTTCCCTGTCATCTTCATGGACGTATTCCTGTATGTATTGCTCCATGCTTTCGCGGAGCGGTATCTTTTCGCTGAAGATACTGATCACTTCGCCTTTGTCATTCCGGACGGGAGTGACCATGCCTGTATTAAGATTTACAAAGCAGACCAGGGTGAAATCCATGCTCAATGCCTGGACCAGTTCCATCTGGCGCCTTGTGGTCTTCCTCTCCTGGAGTTTCTGGGCGGTGCAGTCCAGAAGAAAGCGCTGGTAGAGCAGTTCACCGTTTTCCCGGATCAGCTTGATATTGCCCATGACGTGCAGCATTTCACCGTCTTTATGCTGTACGCGGTACTCCACGCTGACACTGTCCCCTTCGTTTTTCAGGGTTTTGATGCATTCCCGCAGTTTATTTCTGTCTTCCTTCACTATGGTGGCAGCGACCAGGTCAAACCCGTCATCTATCATTTCTTCCTGGGTCTCATAGCCCAGGATTTTCAGGGCAGCCCTGTTTATGCTCAGAATACGGGAGCCGTCCAGGGTGTGGCATATTACCCCGCAGTCTATGTTTGTGAAAATGGTTTCCAATGTCTTGTTTTTCTGGAGGATTTCCTCCTCATAAGCGCGCTCCTGGGTCACGTCTATGGCCACGCCCACAGTACCCATGACAGCACCGTCAAGGTCATAAAGAGGGGATTTGTAGGTGGTAAGCGTTCTCATCCCTTCTCCGGTCTTGATGATCTCCTCAGATACGAAGGTCTGCCTTTTGCTCATGACTTCGTTCTCTGATTCTATGCAGGCGGGGTCGTCTTCCTCCACGTCCCAGATATAGGCATGGCCGCGGCCTTCCACCTGCTGCTTTGTCTTATTGACCGTCCGGCAGAAGCTGTCGTTTACTTTCTCATGGATACCATTTTTATCCTTGTACCAGATCAGGTTCGGAATGTGATTGATGGTGGCTTCGAGGTACTGGCTGGTCTGCCAGTAATCCTTGCTCATTTTACAGGACTGCTGCCATCTGGAAAAACGGAACCGGATTTCTTCATCCGTCATGGGACCGACCCATATATCCCGGATTGCGGTATTGCCTGCAAATGCCGGATCGCTGGTAAGATGCCGCATCTGCCCACTGTCTGCCAGCAGGATCATCTGTGTTTCGGCGCTGCGGTCCGATGTCAGGATTCCCAGAGCCTCTGTAATATCCGTATCCGACAGACAGACTATGACCAAATCTGCGCTTGCCGCCAGGGCGTCTTTCAGATCGCAGTTCTCAGAGAATACATGGGTAAAATGCTCCAGAGGGGACATTTCCCTGATCACTTCAAACGCGCGGCACGGATGGCCTGCAAAATATATATGCAGACGACAGTTGTACATAGCTATCTCCTCCATATGTGAATTAGTGTCTTATCTGTATTCTAACAAGCATGTAAAATTGTGTCAATATTCACGTTGTCACTTGTTGTATTCCTGATATATCGCTGTCTATCGCCATGGAGAAGTTGGTATAATACACCACAAAGCCCGGTTTTGCCCCGCCTGGCTTTTTCACATGTTTCTTCTGCACATAATCGATCTCCACCTTTTCCTGATCCCTGCCCTTGGAGTAATAGGCGGCAAGCCTTGCCGCTTCCTCAAAGGTGCGGTCGGGCAGTTCTTCCGCATTGCCCAGCTTTACCACCACATGGGAGCCGGCAATCTTTTTCGCGTGGAACCACCAGTCGTTACCCGTGGCAAATTTGAAGGTCAGTTCGTCGTTCTGGTAATTGTTTTTTCCTACATATATATGAAAGCCGTCGCTGCTGATATAGTGAAAGGGCCTGCTTGTGACCTTCTGCTTTTTACCGCCGCCCTTCCTGCGGATGTAGCCGCTTTCTGTCAGTTCCTCTTTAATTTCGGCAAGATCCTCCTCGTGCAGGGCGATATCCAGGGAGGCGGAAATGGATTCCAGATGGTCGATCTCGGATTTGACTTCCTCAGTCAGCTGGGATAACGCCTCGCTGGTCCGTTTCAGTTTGTTATATTTATCAAAGTACTTTTTGGCATTCTCCGTGGCGGTGAGGGTGGGATCCAGGGGGATGGTGATGGTCTCATTGGTATAATAGTTCAGCGCCTCCAGGGATTTTGCGCCGGGTTCGGCGCCGTAGCCGTAGGTGTTCAGCAGTTCCCCATAGATTCGGTAGGTCTCGCGTTTTTCTGTATCCTGCATCTGGCGCAGCTGCAGATCGTATTTTTTCACATTGCGCTCCAGCGCCGTCTGCACAATGCGGCGCAGATCCGAGGACTTCTGGCGGATGCGGGTAAGGGTGTTCTTTTCCGCGTAATAGTGCTCCAGCAGCTCGGACATGGAAGAATAGGGCACGCGGGAATCCCCGTCTCCGGTGTACATGGTCAGGGGCAGGGCGGAGAATTCCACAGGTTTCCTGCCGGTATAGGCAATGTTAGGGGAAAAGCGTTCCTCCCTGACGGCGTTGACCATGCGGGTAAACGTATCGAACAGGGACTGGTAATCGGCTTCCTGCATGGCGGCGGTGGGCTGCTCCCCGTCGATTCCCGCCTCATAGCACAATTCCTGTGCAAGAACGGGAGAGATACCGGTGAAGCTGCCGTAGAGCGCCTTAAAGGCTGGCTGCGGCCTGGAGGAAAGGGTCTGCCGGAAGGTGTCATAGTCCGTGGTCAGGGCATCCAGCTTGTCCTGCGTCTGTACCACAAAATAGGGCTTTCCGGGGAGAACCTCCCTGACGGAGCTGACGGCGGCGGATATATGCTTGATGCTGTCAATGATCATGTTATCGTCATTGCAGAAGATAATATTGCTGTGTTTTCCCATGATCTCTGCCACCAGGGTCTTATGCCGCAGATCCCCCATCTCATCCAGATGCTCTATCCTGATATGAACGATGCGCTCCAGCCCGGGCTGAGAAATCTCCGTGATGCGCCCGTTTTGCAGATGCTTTCTCAAAAGCATACAGAAATTGGGGGCCGTCATGGGGCTGGGCTTGTTCTGCTCCGTCAGGTAGATCAGGGGGAGGGACGCCCCCGCCGAGATGTACAGCCGTTTCTGGCCTGTGGGCTGTTTAATGGTAAGGAGCAGTTCGTCCTCCTCCGGCTGGGCAATCTTGTAGAGCCGTCCGCCGATCAGTTCCTTCTTCATTTCCGATACTACGTTTGCTATGGTTACACCGTCAAATGCCATATTGATCCCTCGATTCTATTTCATTATGATATGGGGCACAGTATTGGGATAAGTATAACAAAAGTTTGGGGATATGGGAATAGGGATTGAGAGGAAGCAGGATGGAAAATGTAACAGTTCAGCCCCGATCGTACCAGGCGGCTTAGGTTTGTGGAGGAAGGGACGGCGCAGGAGAGACAGGGGTACTTTCTGCGACGGCTCGATAGGCGTTCCGATGAGCCTTATGCA
>CAOKWI010000115.1 GCA_948473115.1 uncultured Lachnospiraceae bacterium
CTTACCAACCAAATTCTTAATCGATAATTTCTTATTATTCCTCAGACTCCTTCTGTTCTTGCCTCCCCAAAGCACCTAAGAAATATAAATAATCTGCTCAAACCCCAAAAAGCAACAAAAGCATCTCCTGAAAGCCCGCAAATATGATATAATAAATGAAACATATAGAAAGAGCACAAAGGAGGATAGCCAATGTCATTAGAAATATGGCTGACAAAAGCAGGAATCGGGGATTGTATTTTAGTAAGGTGCGGCAGGGGAAACAGGAAGGTTAATATTCTCATAGATTCAGGGCAGGGGGTCACTGTGCTTGATTCTGTTTTAACGCGTGTTAATCTAAATAATGAGAAAATCGATATGCTTGTCCTGACTCATGATGATAACGACCATATAAAAGGTGCATGTAATCTGGCGGAGCGTATTTATAGAATAAATCGGGATACAAATGATGAACAAGCAATGGACAAAAAAATAAAAGACAAAAATATAACGGATAAAGATATCAAAGATAAGGACATCAAAGATAAGGACATAAAGGATAAAGACATAAAAGAGAAAAGCAGAAAAGATAAAGTCACAGAAGAAAAAAACATAAAACCGTTGGACATACCAGCGAATAAACTGTTTTCGCGGCTTCAGGAGGATCACATATTGTTCAATTTTGGCGGGAACAGAGAAAGAATTCCGCTTGCCGCCAGGGATGTGCAGAAGATGGCAGCACAGTTAAAAGGAGAAATAGACTTTCACAGGCTTGGATTCGTTCTGGCGGATGAAAAGGCGGTGGATGGTTGTCGATATCCCAATATGATACAGCTGCAATGGGAAATGAAAAATGGTGTGGTGCAAAGCCGGGTCATTAGGCAGCCAAACAGGACAGATCTGTGCACGGATAAGGAGCATCTGGAACTTGTAATACTGAGCCCTAAAAAGGAAACGCTGATCAGGTACATGGACAGTGCATGGAGTCATATTGATCAGAAGGAACTGTTAAAAGATAGCGGTATTTCAAGGAAGAGTGAATGGGACAGTTCAATTCAGCATTTTATGGATCAACCCATGTATATCGGTAATGATAAAAAAACGGCCAATAATGCAAGTATAGCTTTTCTGTTATTATATGAAGGACATAGTATCCTGTTCTGCGGAGATGCGTCGCCCCGTGAAATGACAGAGGCAGGCAGGGAATATTTAAAAAGAAGTGGAAGTGAAGCTGACTATATGGAATTAGACTGCGTTAAGCTGCCTCATCATGGAAGCAGTCATAATGTCAGTCGGGAGTTTCTTCGGTTCTTTCGAACCAAGAGATACCTGATCAGCACCAGCGGTCATGCCGGCTACGGGCATCCCGGAAAAGGCACTCTTGCGGAAATTGCAGCAGCACTTACACCGGATGGGAAGGCGGAGATTTATGGGAATTATGACTGGTGGTGTAATAACAGGAAGTTCTGTTGTGCCGAGGAACTGGCGCATAACTGGGATAAGAATCAATGTAAGCTGACAGGAACGGATGGCATGTCAAGATATCTGGATTTTTACGTGCTGACTATGGAGCCTGTCATGATAGAGGAAGGGGTTCAGATCAGCCTTTGAGCCTGTCAGAAATCGTGCAGAAGTGTTCGGGCAGGTTTGGGGCAGCCATAAAATATGCAAGTAGGAATTGTAAGCTATGGGAATACGAGAGATGACATGGGACATAAACTGCCTTAGGGATTATGCGGTTCGGATAGAAACAAAAAATAATGACAACAGTGATGTGGGTTCAGGGTTTTTATTTGTCCCGCAGAAAAGTAAGTTTATTTATATTTTTACGGCGCTGCATGTTGTGATCAGGTGCTTTTACCGCACAGAAGCAAAACTATGTTTTGACTGGAAAGAACAGCATTTTGAATGTGGGAAAACGGAACTGGAATATTGCACACTGTATCAGGAATTAAGCAGGGAGGCTCTTTCGTGTTGTCCAGATGAACGGGTGAGAGAAATTGTGGACAATATGATAATAAAGCTTGAACTGGAACGTCAGGATGGAAACAAGGATATTGCTGTGCTGCGGATCCCGGGGAATAAGCTTGCGCAGTACAGTGAATTTGGAAAGTTTGTTAATTGTATAGATGAGAACAAGGAAGTATATGATTTGCCTTTTTGCGGGTTAGGGTATCCAAATAGAAAAACCGTTGCAATAAAGCTGGAAGGAACCTGCCTGCAATGGGATGCCAAAGCAGAACTTTTGACTTGCCAGGCGCAGGGAATGGAAAGCAATTTTGTCGAGGCCATGCATGGTTTTTCCGGAACAGGTATTGTGGTTGATTGTGGCGGGAGACTGGTTCTGGCAGGACTTGTTACATCCTGCAGCCGGGAGGAAATGCATCAGTGTTTTGAAGTCGTGGGAGTATCTCAAATTCTCGACCAAATGAAAGCAATGGGATGGGAAGTACCAAATAAAATGGGGCAGGGTAAGCCGCCGGAGGATTTCCTGGACAGGGTAGAGATGTTCGAAAAGGATCTGCAACTGATGGAACCTGATGTAAAGGAAGGCCTGAGAAATATTTTACACGGGATAGATCGCAGCGGCACTCCTGAAGAGAGAGCAGCATCGGAAAAATTTTATGACATTCCGCGGTGTGAGACAGAGCGGATTGCATGTCCTGTTTATTGGAAAGGACGATACTGGACTATCTGCATCTGTAAGATATTGAACAATTCGGAGACGGATAATCACTATCAGGGCAGGGATGGAAAGTCTCTGGAAATCAAATATATTTGTACCGAGGGGAACGGGGAGGCGGACATTGCCACCGTGGTGGCTTCTGCAATCATGCAGAATGTGCTGGGAGATCAGATAAAGGGAGACAGTATTCTGGTCTGGCAGAGTGCAAAAAGTCCAGACAGAAATATTTTTTCAAAAGAAAAATTAAAAAGAATCGTGGGCGATATTGCGTCAGGTAATATGCATAAAGTGAGTGAACGTCCGAATAAAACAGGTTACGACCTGATGAATGGAGAGATGAAAGAAAAGGATTACGGTATTCTCCATATCAATTATCTATTGTCAAAACTGGAGGATTGTATGTCCATGGATCAGGTGAAGGAAAAGATAAGGGAGGGCTTGGAGGATGTGTGGAGATAACTGGATCCGTCAGAAGCTTCTGCCGGAACTGGAAGAAAAAAGCCAGGAAAAAATAAAAAGCTATTATTACAGGCGGCTCAATACCGTGAATGAAAACTACGCCCATCTGTTTTTGTGTGAGATAGCAGACGAGGCCGATTTGAAAAGAAACTGGAAACATATTGTGGATCTGATCGCGGTTCATGTGCAGAGTGAAGTGGAAAATCTGTTACAGAGAAGCAACTTTTATGTCTGGTTTTTTGTGAAAGGCGAAATATCCAGGTCCTTTCAAAAGAGTATTGAGGATAATACTTTTTCTTCCAAAAAATATGTGGTTGAAGAACCGGAAGCCAGAAGCGAGCAGGAAAGGATTGACCTGATCGAAAGGAAATTATTTGCCTATACCTATCTGCAGGAGCCCTGCCGGCAAAAAATGATAAAGCAGGTAATTCTACAAAACTTCCGTGTCTATAAGGGGAAAAGGGTATTTGATTTTTCGGCGGGAGATGTGCCGGCGCGCCTGGTCGTTCTGTTTGCACCCAACGGAATGGGAAAAACAAGTTTTTTTGATGCGGTTGAATGGACATTTACGGAGATGGTGGACCGCTTTGAGAAACTGAGAAATAAGAGTGTGGAAGGCGCTGTCCTGAGGAATACGGAAGTGGCCTCCTCGGAGGAAGCATCTGTGGCTGTCTATATGGATAATGGTGAGTGGGTGAAAAGAACGGTTCCTGCGCTGAATGGCAGAACAAAACGGGATGTGGGCAAAGGCAGGCTTCAGTTTTCTGATGACAGCAGTCTGGAACGGATCGTCGGGGAGGATAAGGGAAAAAGCTGGGCAAACCTGATGCTGCAGCACCATAAGATCGACGGCTTCATTGCGGCGGCAAATCCCCAGGAATTGTACAGGGAATGGTGTGGGCTTTGGGATCCGTCAGGGGAAGCGCGGAAATGTTTCGAACAAAGCTATCAGAAAAGCCGGCAGAAGAAAAGGGAACTGGACGAGGCAGGCGAAAATTATGAAAAACTGGAGGTTGAATATCATACCCTGGATCAAAACCGGAAATTTGTGGAAAGACTGACCAGGGATGTAGGAGAGTTTAATGGTCTGCCCTGGGAAACCAGGCTGGAAGTCCCTGATTTTTCCGTTATCATGCCTGACGATTATATGAAATGGTGTGAAAACATTGACTGGAGGATCATGCACCGTCAGGACAGAAGAACGGACTGTGAGGAAGGGGAAAAATATATTGAAGAGCGGCTGGAAGAGGACATCAACAGGTATAATGTGCTTGTGCAGGGAAAACAGGAAAACGACATGGAGATTTATTTGGCAAACGAGAAGATTGACGGCTGCCAGCGGAAAATGGAATTGCTGGCGCTGCGGACAGATCTGATGACGCAGCTGGAGACCGTTAATCGGGAGGTAAAAACATTTTCATCCCTGGAGGACAGGGGGCAGGAGTGGTATTCCAAAATACATCAATATTTCTATGCTCCTGTTAAAAGGGGGCTCTGGAAGCGTAATATGGAAGATGCGGAACAGAGTCTCAGGGAGACAGAGATGACCCGGGATAATTTAAGATTATTCATAGCGGAAAAGTATTCTGCCATGGAAGCAAAGAAGGAGTATAAGATCCTGTGTTCACATATGGAAAAAATAGTAGAACTGGAAGCAAAAAAGGAAGAACTGAAGACAGAGAAGGAGGAGGCAAAAAGGCAATGCATTATTTTGGAAGAACAATTGTCGGGGCTGAAGCAAAGACATGCCCGGTTAGAGAAGAAATATATCTATTCTTTTGAGGAGACGCTGGCGCAGTATCGGCAGGGTGATTTGGATCGCAGGGAGGAAGACAGGAGAGTTGAAAAAGTCCGGAGGGCGCTAGTCCAGCAGCTGCGGGAATATACAATAACAGAAGAAGACCTTAAAACGGCGGGACGGAAACTTGAGGAAGAGGAGGGCATGGCAAATCGTCTGCGGCAGATTGCGGAAGAGGCCCGCATGTTAATCGATGAACATCATCTGTCACAGTGTCCGGTGTGCCAGACCGCATTTAAGGATTCAGCCATGCTGATGCAGAGTACTTATCGTGTCAGTTCCTTAAGGGGTGCACGGTTGAAAAAAGAAATGAAGGATATAGCACAACAGCTTTCAGACCAAAAGGAATCCGCAAACGCAATCATAACGGAATATAATTTATACATAGGGAATTTGATAGCGACTGTTGAACAAAAGGAAGGGACGAGGGAAAGAAAACTGGCAAAAATGTGGCAGCAGTACGAAAATACTGCAAGGCAGATTGAGGAACAGACCAGACAGATAGCCCTCTTGAAGAGCGCGGACCAGGGTCAGGGGCTGTATACCGAATATACCAGCGACGGAATCGAAGCATGGCACCGGAAATGGGTGTCGGAGCAGGAGAGGGAACTGAAAAGGCTGGAAGAGAGCCTTAAGAGCGTCGAGAAAAAGGTTGCCAGTGAACAGGCGTATATAACAGGACTGGAGAAAGAGATGAAATGCGGAGAAGAGAGGCTTCAAGACATTGCATTGAATCTACAGGATGATATCGCGATGATGCAGGAGGAAAAGGACACGATACTGCAATACACTTTTGAGGATATTCAGGGAATCAATGGGGCAGCGAAGAGAGAAAGAGAGAAGCTGGCAGGAAGGTTACGGGAATGCAATGATGCACTGGAGCAATACCGGGATCTGGAAGAGAGCATGCGGCAGGTTTTCCTGGACAAAATCGAACGGTATCAAAAAGCAAATGATGAAATCATGCAGAAAGTGGATGCCATAGTGAACCAGATGGGGAAAATCATATCGTTGCCGAAACAGGCTCGGAGAATGGAGGCTTCTATCGGGAAAGCGTGGCGGGAGGAAGCGGAAGAAAAGAAACGGCAGCTATCTGAGCAGCGGCAGCAAATGGAAAAATCCCTGGAGATATTGTATAGGATGCAATACAACAGGGAAATGGAAAACTATTTTACAAATCATCGGACGTTAAAACAGCAGTTGGACGAGAGCCGGTCCGTACAGGAAGAGCGTCAGAAGGAATATCAGGCGGCGGAGAAAGAGTATAAGTCGGCTAAAAACAGGATAGAAAGCAGTCTTAAAAGATTTTTTGAGGACTTTCCCATCAATGACATTTATGAGAAACTGGAACCCCATGATACGCTGAAGCAGCTGATCTGTGAGTTTGGTTTTAATAAAGAGGACAAACCGGAGCTGACTTTTAAGGTGGTAGGAAAGGATAACAGGAAATACTCCCCGGAATGGTATTTCAGCACGGCACAGCTAAACGTAGTTGCGTTTTCTGTCTTTTTAGGAAGGGCGCTCCAGGCGGAGGATGCGCCGATCCAAAGTATTTTTATCGATGATCCGGTAGGCCATTTTGATGAGATGAATGTGGTCTGCTTTGTGGATCTGCTTCGGAATATCGTGGAAAACACGGGAAGGCAGCTGATCATTTCCACACACGAAGAGAGGGTCTTCAGATTATTACAGCGAAAGCTTCCGGAAACCGAGTATCCCGTGCGCTATATTGACTTTCGCGATTCATCAGCCCTTACTTCCACCGCCGCCTGTACTCCGTAGGGCTGACGCCTTCCGTCTGCCTGAAGACACGTGAAAAATAATAGAGCGGATAAATGCCGCATTCTGCGCCGATCTGCTCTATGGTTTTATCCGTAAAGCGGAGCAGCTGCTTTGCATGTGTGACCCGCGTATTTAACAGGTAGCTGATAATGGAGGTCCCGAACTGCTCCTTAAAGATACGTTCCAGATAATACTTATTGATCAGGAATTTTTCCGACAGTCCGTCCAGTGTTATTTTTTCGGCATAATGGCTGTCCAGATATTCTTTTACGCTGACCAGGGACCGCTGCTTGCTGGAGGGCAATTGGGCCTCCGGATTCCAGCTTTCCTCCATGATCAGTGTAAGGATGGAGAACAGATTTTCATTGATCTTCATGTCCCTTATGTAATCGGCGGAAGAGGCAAGATGATACAATTGGTGCCAGAAAAAGTCCAGGCCGGAAATATCATGCGGGTGGAATACAGGCTGTCCGCCCCTCTCCACATATTTCAGATAAATGGCATGGATCGTTGGCCCGTAGAAATGAATCCAGTTGAGGGACCACAGGTCATTGGAACTCTGATGGAAATAGGGCGTCTGGCAGTTGATGAACACACAATCCCCTGCGGAAACAGCATACTCCTTCCCGTCATAATTCAGGAGCCCTTTGCCGGAATTGATATAGAAGAACAGGTAAGACATCAGGTCCCTTCGGCGGCTGATATGGGATTTGACTGCCTGAAGGCTGCCGATTTCCTGTAAATAGAAAAGGTTTGTCTTTGCAAATTCCGAGGGTGTGTAAAGTATGCGGTTTGAATTGACGGATTCGCCCTGGAACAGGTGGGTGTCCATAATTGAGGCGCCTTTCTGTAACATAAAAAATATAAACTATGTCAAGTATAATAGAAAAGTCAATATAATGCAAATAAATATCAATATTGTTCATTTTATGTAAATTAGAAATTGGATATGCTTAACATAGGGTTGACCCGAATTAGAATAAGCTTTAAGGCGTTTATAAATATCATTTATGCCGGAGCGTGATCTGGGGAAGATCGAGACAGAGAACGGGAGAGGTGCTGTAAAGTAATATGATGGAGAAAAATGCAAAAATATATGTGGCGGGACACCGGGGGATGGTAGGTTCTGCGATTGTGAGGGAACTGGAAAGACAGGGGTACACGAATATCATTACCCGTACACACAGGGAACTGGATCTCTGCAGGCAGGAGGAAGTGGAAAGCTTTTTTGCGGAGGAAAAGCCGGAATATGTGTTTCTGGCGGCGGCCAAGGTTGGCGGGATCATGGCCAATCAGGAAGCCCTTGCGGATTTTATGTATTCCAATATGATCCTGGAAATGAATGTGATCCATTCCGCATGGGAAAACGGCTGTAAAAAGCTGGAATTTCTGGGCAGTTCCTGCATTTATCCCAGAATGGCGCCCCAGCCTATGCCGGAATCCTGTCTGCTGACCTCGGAACTGGAGAAAACCAATGAAGCGTACGCCCTGGCAAAAATATCAGGTCTGAAGTATTGCGAGTTCCTGAACAGGCAGTATGGAACAGATTACATTTCCGTCATGCCCACCAATCTTTACGGTCCCAATGACAATTATCACCCTGTTCACAGCCATGTGCTTCCGGCGCTGATCCGCCGGTTTCACGAGGCGAAAGAGAGCGGGGCAAAAGAGGTTGTCTGCTGGGGGGACGGTTCGCCGCTAAGGGAGTTCCTGTATGTGGATGATCTGGCAAATCTGTGTGTGTTCCTCATGAATCATTACAGCGGCAATGAGACTGTTAATGCGGGGACAGGAAAGGAACTTACGATCAGGGAACTCACGGCACTGGTGGCCAGGGTGGTCGGTTATCAGGGGGAGATCAAGTGGGATACAAGTAAACCAAACGGAACCCCCAGGAAACTCCTGGATGTGTCTAAGGCAACAAAACTGGGTTGGACTTATAGGACGGAGCTGGAAGAAGGCATACGCCTCAGTTATGAAGATTTTCTGAAGAATCCCATGAGGGTGGAGCGGTGAAAAGATTGGATCGATATGGACTGAGGTAACAGTTCAGCCCCGATCGTACCGGGCGGCTTGCTTTTGTGAAGGAAGGGACGGCGCAGGGGAGACAGGGGTATTTTCTGCGCCTGTTTCCTGCAAGTTTTAATGTATATAGATCGATCCCCCTTTACATTGCATAATCGTAGTAACTATTTAGAGCCAATTTTAAGAATATCCAATCATGCAGGTAAAAATATTCTGAGTTTCTTTACATCTTGATTCATACGATATTTGCCAGAAAGGATTGGCTTTTGTCCATGCAGGCACGATTACTCGGTTCTAAATCATTACAAATTGCGGAAAGTCAGGCGGCGACGTGCTGTCCTGCCCTAAGCGGACTTTGGGGGGGCGTCCTTAGCGGAGATGAAATCCACTGCCTACGAAGACTATGGCGCGAA
>CAOKWI010000116.1 GCA_948473115.1 uncultured Lachnospiraceae bacterium
TCAGTTGAGCCTATTTTTTCGGCCCGGTTTTTTCATAGACTACTTGACACTACCTCGCTCACTGCGCCGGGAGCAATCAGGGGCAGGGATTCCACTGCATCAAGGCTTGTCTGGCGATGGGCGTTAATCATGGCGTATGCGGATTCTTTTGAATTTTCGGGATTATCCGGAGTGAGATTGACGGTTAGATATCGGGTGGAAACCTGATGAAAACCGTACTGTTCCATGGTGCGGGGCAGTTTGCTTTCACTCATGGCATATTTTCCAACGCCGTATCTGTTGTTGACATCCTGACCGACTGCCTCCACCCTTGCCCAGATTTCCTTCTCCAGACTGCTTTTTTCCTCCACACAGTCCGCCGTTATGTTTACGCCCCGCCTTGCGGAAAGCACCAGGCAGACGCCGCCCGGTTTCAACACCCTGGACTGTTCCCCAAAAAACAGGGACGGTTCGATATGCTCCTGGACAGTATTGGAGATCACCACATCAAAGGACTGGTCCTCAAAGGGCAGCGCCGTGGCGTCAGCTTCCATAAATCTTATGCCGGGAGCCTGCTGCGCGGCAAACCGGATAAAGGCGGCGTCCCTGTCCGTTCCCAGGATCTCCGCGTCAGGATACCAGCGGGCAAGGGCCTGGGTCAATGCGCCGGGACCGCATCCTATTTCCAGGATCCGCTTCCTGTCTGCAATATCAAAGGCATTCATATATGCTTTCTTATATTCGTCGGAAAACCTCAGGCTTCGGGATAAATAAAGCGTCCCCGTATTCTGTACGTAATCAGACCAGATCGTGTTCATATAATACCTCCTCCACCATAAGCTCACGTAACCGTGCTGCTATCTCATATATGTTGGAATGAACTGGCTTCCGCCAGACCAACTTTGCTGGCCTAATTCTCGTGCATGCAGCAGCAAAAGTCAACATAGTTGACCTGACACATTACACACGGGAATAAATTCTAAATTTTTTTGCATTATTTTTGTCCGCGGCTTTCTTATCCTGAATCAACGCAATCTCATATTCACCGATCCCATGTCCCAGCAGCCGCATGATCTCCAGTTCATCAACCGCGTCCATGACCGCATTGTGGGTCTCGCTGTAGCACCTGTCACCGCGGAGCATTCTCAGCACGTCCTCCACGCCATATCCCCACTTCATCCTTCCGGTTTTATAACACTGCGCTGTTTCCGGTATGGCAGGATTATACTGGCGGTATGCAGCCAGCCGCATAATGTCATACCATGCAAAGAACGCATATTCCGGCAGATGGTTCCTGTCAAAGGACGCGTTGTAGGCAAATAGCTTCCCCACCTGATGGGTTTGCAGCCAGTCTTTGATCTCTGACAATGCCTGCTTCCTGTCCATGACACGGGCATTTTCGTCATCGAGACGCAGTTCATGGGAATACATCCCTCCTATCCTGTATTCCGGGTCGATGATGTAATATGCAGAATCCTCTTTTTCCATTGTCTCCATATTGGCGACAACCACGCCGATGGACATGACCTGATCACTCCAGTTTGTCTCGGTATCAATGACAGCAAATTTATCCATGGTATTTTTCCTCTTCTTTCGTTTATCGGCTTCCGCTCCGGCAGGCTTCATCCCTTTTTCCTGTTGCTGCCCCGTATACCAATACGCCGATGTCCTATCTTTCATGCGTATACATCTTGCTTATTTCATATCCTGCCTGTCGTAAAATTTCTATTCCATCAAAATATTTATATCCACATTGATTGGCCTGAAAATTTTTTTCTTTATTGATATCCCGTTGCTTGCAGCGGGTTTGCTGACTATTTCTGCAATACTGTATGATCTGGGAGACATAGAAAGGTCGGTTTAGATTGATTGCGACCTTTTTCCCTTGGAAAACCGCGGGGAAACCGCTGTTTAATAAAAAGTGCTCCGCTATCTCAAAATAAATACACCATTTTTCTTCCACCCGGAAAGGGTGAACTGTTTCACTTTCCCGAAAACAGGCAACTCTCTAAATACCTTGCCACCCCGTCCATATCGTTGCTCTCCGCCACATGATCCGCCGCTTCCATTACCCTGTCTATGGCATTGGATACGGCAACGCCCGTTCCGCAGTTTCGGATGGATTCCAGATCGTCATTATCATCCCCGAAATATACTGCCTCATCCGACCCGACACTTAATGCCTCCAGCATGGCCCTGACCCCGTTCCATTTGGAGGCCGCCGCACTCATGATCTGGATCAGCCACCCCTCGGCCACCGTCATATAGGTGTCCGAAGTCAGGCTCTTTTCCACCTCCGGCTGTAAGTCTTTCTCCCCGCTGCTCAGCAGGATCTTGTAGATGGTGCTTTCCGTGGGTAACGCGGGAAAATCTTCATAAACCACGGCATTCCATTCGGGGATCGAAACGTTGGAAAAGATGCCCTCCGCTGTTTCCAGTGACAGGACAATGCCGGGAAGTCCGATGACTTTCTGCAGGATAGCCTCCACGCTGCGATGGGTAATGCCGTTTTCAACCGTGCCATGGGGCAGGATGATCCTTGCGCCGTTTAAGGTAGTCATGGCGTCGAAACCGATTTGTTCATGATAGGTCAATATTGCCCTTTCCGGGCGTGCGGTTGCCGCCATGAGAAATATGCCCCTGTCACGGCACTGTCTCAGTATGGAACAGGTGTATTCGGACACTGTTTTATCCGTATGGAGCAGGGTTCCGTCCAGATCCATGATAATCGCTTTCATTTTGCCGCTCTTTCCTAACCCGGACAAGCCGGTATCAATTGCCATTGTTTACAGGAATCATGATTATGGGCCATGTATGAATACCTAATCCGCAAACTCACACACGCAGCCTGTCTTTCTCAGAAATGCCTCCGCCAATGCAGCCATCTTTTCAACCTCCGCTTCCCCTGCGGTTTTTACCATGACAGCTCTTCTGCCCATGATATAGGACGGGTTTTTCGCAAATGGCACGCCGTATTCCACGCCCAGCGCCCCGATCACCTTGAACAGCGTATTCTGATTCACCTTGTCCGCAATCCGTATCCGCCATCCAATCTGATCCGCCGTCTGCTGGATTTCCTTTCGATAGCGGAGTCCCACCATCGGTGAAACAAAACTGAGTTCCAGGTATTTCCCCCTTTCATCCTGCCGGATGCTTTTCTTCTCGATCTGGTCCGGAATCCCGGCAAAGCTTTGTTCAATGCAGGAAAATGCCAGGTTCTGTTCCACCGGATCAGGGAACTGTTTACACGGAATAAATTCCAGTTCTCCTTTCTTCGCCGGTATCTCCTGACCCGGGAAATTCCCACCGGCGATTCCGCTGCTGAAACGCTCCCCGTTGATATGCAGTTCCCACCCTGTCTGCCGATAGAACGCTTCCGCTGCTTCCCGGTCATGATCCACAACATCGGACAGAGTCACCGCATATTGCTTTTTCTCAACATAATAGGACACTTTCTGAAGCCTTTCCCCAAACGCGGCATAGACCAGACTTCCGGCGGAATTATGGTTCATGGCGGGATTTACGCTGACAGTCCAGCCTGTCTGCGCCTGAAATTCCGCTGCTTTCACCTGAAACAGCGCCCTGTCTATACTGTCCGGATAGTCAAATAGCAGCACGGCTTCCTGCTTCTCGGGATAATAACCGATTTTCCTGTATGTAAATCCGTTTAAATGCTTCTGTATCTGAACCTCCACATCCTGTATGGTCATTTCCCTTGGCGCCAGCGCCTGCTCCACATCCTCAGGGGCATTTGCCCCAAACAGGAACAGCCGCCGCGCATCCGGTGAGAAATAGGGACTATCCATCAATATTGCCTGCATATCCTGCAGAACCGCCTCTTCCTGCTGACGGCCATGCCAGATCACGGCAAGCCGGGACACCGGAAACTTCCTGCCGCAGTAGTGTTCCTGCCAGTATTCCCATAAAAGCCCTGCGTCCTTCGCCGTGAATCTGTCGGGCTTCTGCATGGTATATGGCAAGGTATCATCCAGCTGCTGGCGTTTCTTCCTGATTTCCACCTCATATGCCTGGCCGCATTCCGGCAGGTATACATGACGGCGGTAATCCTCACCTGCCAGTTCCTTCCCGTATACATGCACCGTATCCTCGTTCCCATGAACCAGGAATACATGGCGCGCCGAAAGCCGCTCCAGCAAGGCCGTGATCTCCGATTTGTCCCCATGCGCCGAAAGACCCACCTGTTCGATCCGGCACTTTACCGGCATCGTGGTTCCGCCCAGTGTGATTTTACGTTCTTCCTTATTCTCCAGCAGATTCAGCAGCTGCCTTCCCGGCGACTCCTCGTCCTGGTAGCCGGTGATGATAATACATGCGTCCTCAGACTGCACAAGCCTTTTGGCATACTGCATACTCGGCCCACCGGTCAGCATTCCGGAACTGGACACAAAAACGGCCGCCCCCTTCTCATCCATCAGTTTCTCCCTGTCCTGCTTCGGCATGACCGGCTGTATCTCCTTCGTGTAAAAAGGCTCACCGCCCCGCATGATCCTTTTACCGACAGAATTTTTCAGGAAAACCGGGTTGCGGGTATAGACAATATTGATATCGCGCACCATGCCGTCCACATATACCGGGACAGCCGGAATTTCCCCGTTCTGGACAGCAGCGCGCAGGATCAACAGGACTTCCTGGGACCGTCCCAGCGCGAAAGCGGGGATCAGAACCTTCTGCCCTTTTTCAACGCATTCCCGCACCAGTTCCACCAGCCGCCGTTCCTCCACCTGCCTGTTGGCATGAAGCCTGTTCCCATATGTGGTTTCCACAATGGCAACATCCGGACGCAGCTTCGGGATCTGTATGCCCTCTATCGTGCGCTGTGAAAACGCGGCAAAATCCCCGGAGTAAAACAAGGCTCCCTCTTCCGTCACGAGACTGGTGCAGGCTGCGCCTGCAATATGTCCCGCCGGATAAAATGTCGCTTCCACCCCGTCCAACATGGCAAACTTCGTCTGATAGCGCACCGGTACGACCCGTCCCAGCATGTCCAGCACATCCTGTTCCGTGTAATGGGGGATCTCATCCTCGCGGTTTGCCATGATCTTCAGACTGTCATAAAGCAGCACACGGGTCAGCTCAGCGGTCATGACCGTCATATAGATTTTCGCGGACGGGTATTCCTTGCTGATGACAGGCAGCGTCCCGATATGATCCATATGCGCGTGGCTGACCACAATCGCATCCAGCCCGCCCTGCTCCTGTATGGTGCGGAAGTCCGGCAGGGGATCCTTTGCATTCGACTGCCTGATTCCACTGTCCAGAAGGAAACGTTTCCCTGCCGCCTTCACATAAATACAGCTTGCGCCAATCTCCATGGCGCCGCCTAAAAAGAAAAATTCCATATCCCCAATGATTCCTTCCTAAATCAAATGTTATCTCGGGCTCTTATACAAAAAGTGCACAAATGCACCTTTGCAAAACCAGCCATGGACAACAACGGTCATTTACCTTCCACAGCACTTTTTATATTTCTTTCCGCTGCCACAGGGACAGGGGTCATTTCTTCCCACCTTCTTTTCCATGCGGACAAAGGAACCGTTCTCGGAGCTGTCCCATTGGAGCGCTTCCCCTGCTTCCTTATACTGCGGATACATATCATAATAAAGGCTGCCATCAATATTCCTGGCCATGGAGGCATACTCCCTCCGCAGCTTGTCCATCAGATAAGAAAGGTTGGACTGCTGCGACAGTTCCCTGAGTTCCTTTAACCATTCGTAGAGTTCCGCATACTCCGCTTGCATCATATCGAACTGGGGCGCAAGTTCTTCCCACCTCTCCAGCAGGAGCAGCTTTGCTTCCAGCTTCGCGAAACGGGCAATGGATTGATCATCTGTATGATTGGATTCAATGTACATTTCAAAACAATGGTTCCATTCCTGGTCCAGACGTTGATCCACCTGGATCCGTTTCCCTAACAGCATCTCCGAAATGTATTTCCACTCCTCGGAAAACTTTTTTTCCGGAAGGATTTTCTTCGTCAGCGTCAGGATTTCCTCCAATACCGGCAGGCAATCCGGCCTGTGAAAGGACATGACCAGAAACGAGGTCAATTCCAATATCATATCGTCATATTCCTTCAGCGTTCTCCAGGCCGTCTCCAGGAAATTGCCATAAGATGCCAGGAACTTCCCGTAATCCTCACTGGGAGCAAAGTGATCCAGGGAAAAAATTCCTGTGTATGCCTCCAGGTAATCCTGTAAATTCTCCTTGGACGAAGGTTCATAGCCGCTGACCATTTCCATCAATATCTCGATTCCCCGTGCCTCCTCCTCTCTGTCCCTACAGCACATCGAATACTGCAGAATAAAATCCGAATCCCTCACCCCTGCGGCATAGGCCGCCTCGAAAGCCCCAAAGGCCTTTTTTCCGTAGCCTCTGTCGAAATAAGCGATCGCCAGATTTCGCTTATATTCGTTTTTCCCGGGATACTGTTTCACCAGCTTCTCAAAATTTTTCGCCGCACTTCCGCTGTGGCCGCTGTATAACTGGCTGCGTCCCAGTTCATACAGAAACGCCTCATATTCCCCGAACCGGCTGACGGCTTCCTTGGCCGTCGCTGCCGCTCCTTCAAAATCTCCCTGCCGCTCCAGCCTGTCGATCTGTTTCATCATACTGTGGGCAAACGGCTCGTCCGGCATTTCCATGGTAAGCGGGAAATTCCCCTCCTTTTCCTGGACTTCCGCCTGCTGCAGCCGTTCATAAGCGCCCCGGATCTCCTGGAACCGCTCAGGATCCTTCTCCGGCGAAAACTGACGCACCAGCTTAAAATATGCTTTCTTTATCTCCTTTTGGTCTGCATCCGCAGACACACCCAGCACTTCACGGTCATTCTTCATGTAAATTCTCCCTATATCCCTTCATCCCGTATCGGAGTCCATCCTCATGTTCCTCAGCTTTTTCCTTATCGTTTTCCAGGATAGCCCTTTTTTAAAGATACAGGTATTCTTCCATCTCCCGGATCTCGTCCTGGTCTGCTTCCCCACTGTTTGCTTTCAGCCATTTCTCGCTCCGCCTTATGATTGTCCGGAAACTGCCTGCCAGGGGCGCCTCCTTCCAGCCACTCACATCAATACGGTCCTCCTTTCCCTTCTCCAGCATATCTATGGTGATCTCCGCCGCTTCCCCCGTGCTCGCGATCCTTGCCGACACCTTCAGCATGCCGTCCATATTATAGGAAAAGGATACCTCCCTGGATCGCCGCGCCCTCTGCCACGGCATAATCAGGATCCACCGCCTGCACAGGCTCCAGTCCCAGATATTCCTGAATGTCCTGCCTGGCCAGGGGAATCCTGGTGGAACCGCCCACCAGCAGAACCATATCCAGTTCCTGACCCGAGATGCCGGCGTCATCCAGGACCACATCGATGGGATCGTGGGTCCGCTCCAGAAGTTCCCCAATCAGTTCCTCAAAAAGCTCCCTTGTCACCTCTTCCTCCAGGGCAAGGGGTTTTCCGTCCATTTCCGCGATCAGGGGAAGCGCCACGCTGACGCTTTCCTCACTGCTCAAGGCAGTCTTGCACCGGACCGCCTCGGTTTTCATCCGAGCCTGTAACAATACGCTACCGTACCGTCCAGCGTTATATCTTCCGCATCCACCGTATCCAGGATCTCATGGAGACGGTAATCCACAGTTCGAATTCTCTCTTGAGTTCCGAAAGACTGGCTGTCAGGTCTTCCATATTCCGCTGCTGCTTCCTGCCAAACATTACCTTCCCGCTCCTGTACTTCTTACTGAAATCCATCTATTTCCAGACGGTTTTCATTATATCAATATATTTTCTTTGTGTAAAAAAGCATTATTCTATTTTTATAGAAAAGCCTTCATATATTCCAACAGGGATATCTTCTCCAAAATCATACTGTTCCACGGTATCATTTTCAAAAAAATATACTGTTGTCATATTCTTTCCAGGATCAACAATCCAGTACTCTCTAACTCCTGCCGTCCTATACTTGAACAATTTGGCAAGGTAATCCCTTGGCTTGCTGCTCGGTGATACAATCTCAATAGTCCAGTCCGGGGCGCCATGACAACCTTTTTCATCCAATTTGGAGGTGTCACAGATCACGAAAATATCAGGTTCTACACAATTCAGATCATCATCGTTCAGGAAAACGATAAACGGGGCTGTCAAAACCTCACACTGCCCGTCATTACTGTCAACATAATTTGAAATTTTCTGATGCAGTTTACCACTGATCCGTTGATGTTCCCAACTCGGTGGTGCCATATAATAAATTTTACCGTCAATAAGTTCCGCTCTCTCTCCGTCAGGCAATGCATAAATATCTGCAATTGTATAAATGTCTTCCTTTTTCCATGCGTCCACAGTCTCCGTACCTCCACTCTGAAATCCATTATATCCTGTAAATTTTGAAAATACAATCAAAATCTAAATTCATTGTATTAATAATTTGCCTGTTTAAAAAAAACAAAATAATGGGGAAAAGTCAATAGTAAATGCGAAAAAATAATAAAAAACTTTATTGAGGCCCCGTGAGGGCCTCAATTTGTGCCTGAAATACAGACTCCGAGCACATAAAGTCGAAGATCCCCCGCGGGTAGTTGTTCACCCATTCCTCAATCTGGGCCACCTGCTCGTCGGTGAGATCCTCGAAGCTCGTACCCTTCGGAGCGAAGCGCCGGATCATTTTGTTTATGTTTTCATTGGTGCCACGTTCGTATGCACTATACGGGTGGCAATAGTAAAATTTTGTACGTTTTTCACCTTCATGGAGGCAGCTCTGCTCCATGCCCTCGCAGTCGGCAAACTCGGTTCCATTGTCGCAGGTGATACTTTTGAAAACAATCGGAAACATTTCACCGTAACGTCGTTCCAGATCGTCGAGAGCACGCACAACGCTGGCGGCGCTTTTGTCCACGAGCTGCCGCACGACTTCCTCCCGGCTCATGCGTTCGCTGAGTACGAGCAGTACCTTTTTACATGGACGGGCGCTCACTACGGTGTCCATCTCCCAGTGTCCGAAGGTTTCCCGGCTATTGATTTCCTTCGGGCGTTTTTCTATGCTTTCACCCTTCGGAGGTCTGGCTGCCTTCTTTACGGTATGATAGCCTTGCTTTTTGTTGGGTTTGA
>CAOKWI010000117.1 GCA_948473115.1 uncultured Lachnospiraceae bacterium
TATCCATGCCTTCATTATATCTTATCTATCTTTTTTTGAAAATTGATTTCCGTGCGATTTTTCCGGTAACAGTTGCAAATTTATTCCAGAAAGGGTAATATTTTAGATGTAGGTTCATTGTAAAACGGTAACAATTCATACAGGAATAATACAGTGTACCAGAAAAAGACAGGAGGAACTGAGTATGAGACGAATCGGTATGTTGACCAGCGGCGGGGATTGTCAGGCTTTGAACGCAGCCATGAGAGGCGTCGTGAAAACCTTGGCTCACAGTAAGGAGGACGTTGAAATATACGGATTCCTGGATGGCTATAAGGGATTGATTTACAGTAAATTCCAGATGCTGACAGGAAAGGACTTTTCCGGTATTTTGACAAAGGGCGGCACCATCCTGGGCACATCCCGGACTCCTTTTAAGACCATACAGGATCCGGATGAGAACGGATTGAATAAAGTGGAGGCCATGAAGCAGAATTACTATAAACTGCAGCTCGACTGCCTGGTGATCCTGGGCGGCAATGGAACCCATAAGACTGCAAATCTGTTGAGGCAGGAGGGGCTGAATATCATCACCCTGCCCAAGACCATTGACAACGATCTCTGGGGCACTGATATGACTTTCGGCTTCCAGAGCGCGGTGAATATTGCTACGGACGCCATCGACTGTATCCACACCACGGCGGCTTCCCACGGACGCGTGTTCATCGTGGAGGTCATGGGACATAAGGTCGGCTGGCTGACCCTGAACGCCGGTATGGCAGGCGGCGCGGACATCATCCTGCTCCCTGAGATCCCTTATGATATTGACAAGGTGATAGATAAGATTGAGGAGCGCGAAAAGAGGGGCAGCCGCTTTACCATTATCGCGGTGGCGGAGGGCGCGATCTCCAAGGAGGACGCAAAGCTTTCCAAGAAGGATTATAAGAAAAAGCTGGAAAAAAGAACCCAACCCTCTGTATCTTATGAGGTGGCGGCAGCCATTCAGCAGAAGACAGGCAGAGAGGTCCGGGTAACGGTTCCCGGCCATACCCAGAGAGGCGGGAGTCCCTGCCCTTATGACAGAGTATTCGCCAGCCGTCTGGGCGCGGAGGCAGGCAAGCTGATCCTGGATGGCCAGTATGGCTTCATGGTGGGATACAAAAACCGTGAGGTGGTCCGTGTTCCCCTGGAAGATGTGGCGGGCAAGCTGAAAATGATTGAGCCGGACGCTACCATCGTGCAGGAGGCAAAGCTGCTCGGCATTTCTTTTGGAGATTAGCGTGAAAAGTGCGTCTAGCCGCTCATGCCAGAGGGCATTTCGCGGAGAAGTACTATAGTTCACGCCGAAAACGCCAAAACAGGCGTTTTCCCCACGTATTTGAGATTCCGCAGAGCGGAATCATGGAGGTTAGCGTGGAACACGGCGTTTTCATCCGGACCGCGGCAAGGCTGCAGCACGAGGATTAGTGTGAAAAGATTAATATAAAAAAGGTGACAAGAATGTCATATACAGCGTTATATAGAAAATTCCGTCCGGATACCTTTGAGGACGTGAAAGGGCAGGATCATATTGTGACCACCCTGAAAAACCAGTTGAAGGCAAACCGTATCGGACACGCCTATCTGTTCACCGGCACCAGGGGAACGGGAAAGACGACGGTTGCGAAGATCTTTGCCCGCACAGTGAACTGTGAAAACCCCTCCGAGGACGGTCCCTGCGGGGAATGCCGTATTTGCAGGGCAATTGCGGCGGGGGCAAGCATGAATGTAATCGAGATCGATGCCGCCTCCAACAATGGCGTGGACAATATCCGCGAGATTGTGGAAGAGGTATCCTATTCTCCCGCCGAGGGGAAATACAAGGTTTACATTATAGACGAGGTACACATGCTCTCCATAGGCGCATTTAATGCATTGCTTAAGACTTTGGAGGAGCCGCCTTCCTATGTGATTTTTATTCTGGCCACCACAGAGGTACACAAGCTGCCGGTGACGATTCTCTCCAGGTGCCAGAGATATGACTTTAAAAGAATTTCCATTGATACCATCACCGGCCGGATGAAGGAACTGATCGATGCAGAGAGCGTACAGGTGGAGGAAAAGGCTCTGCGGTATATTGCCAAGACGGCGGACGGCTCCATGCGCGACGCGTTAAGCCTGCTGGACCAGTGTATCGCTTTTCACCTGGGACAGGAGCTGACCTATGATAAAGTACTGGATGTGCTGGGAGCGGTGGATACGGAAGTATTCAGCCGGCTGCTGCGGTATGTCCTGGACAGGGATGTGCCTGGCTGTGTGGGATTGCTGGAAGAGATTGTCATGCAGGGTCGGGAGTTGACTCAGTTTGTGACGGATTTTACCTGGTATCTGAGGAATCTGATGCTGGTACAGGCGTCGGATCACCTGGAAGATGTGATCGATATGTCCACAGACAATCTAAAGCGTCTGAAAGAGGAATCCGCAATGCTGGACATGGACAGGATCGTTCGCTATATCAGGATTTTTTCGGAATTGTCCGGACAGATTCGCTATGCGTCTCAGAAGCGGATACTGGTGGAGATCGCCCTGATCAAGCTTTGTAAGCCGGAGATGGAGACGGATCAGGCTGCGATTCTGGATCGGATCCGCCAGGTGGAGGATAAAGTGGAGAACGGCATTGTGGTCACAGCCGCGGCGGGAGAGATGACAAGCGTGTCAGATAGAAAGCAAAAGCCGAAACCACAGCTCCCTAAGGCAATTCCGGAGGATGTGCAGCAGATTGTGAGCCAATGGCCGGCCATTGTGGGCAGCGCGGAGAATCCCATGAGGATATATTTGAAGGGGGCAAAACTCAGCCTGGGCGGCGACAACCGGCTGATGATCGTGCTGGAGGATGGCATGGCGTCGGATTACTTTACACAGCACGCGGAAAATAAGCGGCAGCTGGAAGCGCTGCTTTCCGAATATGCTGGTAAAGAGATAGAAGTAACCATTCAGGCTGTCAAAGGGCAGGGCGAATTTGAAGAGAATTATGTGGACCTGTCCAAGCTTGTCAATATGGAGATTGAACTGGAAGAAGAATAAAGCTGGAGGTATTGAAATGGCAAAACGTGGAGGATTTCCCGGAGGCGGAATGCCCGGAAATATGACAAACCTGATGAAGCAGGCACAGAGAATGCAGCGTCAGATGGAGGAGGGACAAAAGGAGCTTGAAACCAGGGAATTTGTGGCGGCGGCAGGCGGCGGAGCCGTGGAAGTAGCTGTAAGCGGCAAGAAGGAAATCCTGAGGATCAAATTGTCAGAAGAAGTAGTTGACCCGGAAGACATCGAGATGCTGCAGGATCTGATCATGGCGGCGGCAAATGAGGCTCTGCGCCAGGCGGAGGAAGCAAGTGCGGAGCTGATGGGCAGGATGACAGGCGGACTCGGGGGAGGCTTTCCCTTCTGATGGATCTATACAGCGGACATATCAATAAATTAATAGAAGAATTGGCGGCGCTGCCCGGGATCGGGAATAAATCGGCACAGCGTCTGGCTTTTCACCTGATCAATATGCCCAAGGACAGAGTACAGCGACTGGCCTCCTCCATCCTGGAGGCGAAAGAGAATGTCAGGTATTGTAAGGAATGCTTTACTCTGACGGACCGTGATATTTGCCCGGTCTGCGCCAATCAGAACCGCAATCACGGGCTGATCATGGTGGTGGAGAATACAAGGGATCTGGCGGCGTATGAGAAGACCGGCAGATATGAAGGGGTCTATCATGTGCTTCATGGAGCCATTTCCCCCATGCTGGGAATCGGCCCCGGAGATATTAAGCTGAAGGAACTGGTGGAGCGTCTCCAGGGAGAGGTGGAGGAGGTTATCATAGCTACTAACTCCAGCCTGGAAGGCGAAACCACAGCGATGTATATCAGCAAAATGATCAAACCCACCGGTATCAGAGTGACCCGCATCGCCAGCGGCGTACCTGTCGGCGGCGACCTGGAATATATCGATGAAGTGACGCTGCTGAGAGCCCTGGAGGGCAGGGTAGAATTGTAGTGTTGAAGGCGGCGGAACTGGAATAAAAACAGCATCCACAGGACAGCGCCCAGACAAATTTACAGATGCGCAGCAGATGGAAATTAGTCTGCCGGAATATGGTGCTGGAAGGTGGATGCGGAACTGGAATAAAAGCAGCATCCACAGGACAGCACCCAGACAAATTTACAGATGCGCAGCAGATGGAAATTAGTCTGTCGGAATATGGTGCTGGAAGGTGGATGCGGAACTGGAATAAAAACAGCATCCACAAGACAGCGCCCAGACGAATTTACAGATGCGCAGCAGATGGAAATTAGTCTGCCGGAATATGGTGCTGGAAGGTGGATGCGGAACTGGAATAGAGGTGTTATGAAGATGGAAGAAGCTTTATTTGGAACCTGCCCTGACGGGACACAGGTGAAACTGTTTACCCTGACGAATCGCAGTGGAATGAGTGTTGCTGTGTCGAATTTGGGTGCGGCGCTGGTAAAGGTGCTGGTACCGGACAGGGACGGCAGGATGGCGGATGTGGTACTGGGCTTTGACAGGGCAGAAGATTATTTGAAAAACCCCAGCTTTTTTGGGGTGGTGATCGGCCCCAGCGCCAACAGGATCGCGGGAGCGTCATTTGAAATAGAGGGATGTACCTATCAGCTGGATGTGAATGACGGGATTAACAATCTGCACAGTCACAGGGAAAAGGGATATCACAAGCGTGTCTGGACAGCGGCGGCGGAGGAGGACAGTGTAATCTTCACGCTGCGTGATGACAAAAGCATGGGATTTCCGGGCAACAAAGAAATCAGTGTGCGCTACACCCTGACGGAGGAAAATGAGCTGAAACTGCATTACCACGGGAAAAGCGACAGTAAGACCATACTGAACCTGACAAACCATACATACTTTAACCTTGACGGGCATGACAGCGGCAGCATGGAGGAACATGAACTCTGGCTGGGAGCGTCCCGCTATACGCCCGTTGTACAGGGCGCAATTCCCACCGGGGAAATTGCGTCGGTGGAAGGTACTCCGATGGATTTCACAACACCGAAGAAGGTGGGCAGGGATATCAGGGAAGACTTTGAACAGCTGGGGCTGACCGGCGGTTACGACCACAACTGGGTCATCGATGGCTGGGACGGCAGTCTGCGCCATATCGCTACTGTGAAAGCGCCCGGAAGCGGCAGGGTGATGAAGGCATTTACCACCCTTCCCGGCGTACAGTTTTATGCAGGTAATTTCATCGAGGAGCAGAAGGGAAAAGGCGGCGCGGTGTATGATGCCCGTAGGGGGCTCTGCCTGGAAACACAGTATTTTCCCGATACCATCCACCATCCTGATTTCCCCTCCTGCGTATTTGGCGGGGAGCGGGAATATGACTCGGAAACGGTTTACCAGTTTGGGATTTGAGCCTTGGAAATGAAAATAATGTCGAGCACTTTTTAGGACAACGCGACAAAGAATGCTAAAATACCTCGCATGCCGAATGCTATGATGAATCAAAACGGTGTGGGAGGTGTTTTTATGGAATTACCTAAAAATATAACGCAGATCGGGGAGTCTGATAAATTCTGCAAAATTTATGCGGAAGATTATGTTGTATCTTATTTAAAGCAGTTGAACAGGGTGGCAGGAGATAAAAACCTGGCGGTGGCTCTGTACGGAACCCGCAAGGAAGAGGCGGGAATCAGCTATCTTTTTCTGTATGGAGCGGGCAGGCTTAATTTTCTGCAGCGTGAAAGCCGCCATTTATCCCAGGCGGTACAGCAGGAGGCAGAGAGGCAGAGACAGCGCTATTTCAGGGAGTACAGCTTTTTGGGATACAAAATTTTAAACGGTGAGATGATAGAGGGATTCCAGATCTGTGAACAGGGAGTGTGCAGATACATATCGGGCTATGCGCAGTTTTACGAAAAGAACGACAGTATGCTGGCATATATGCTGGAGCAGCGCCAGGAGGACGCGGTACCGGAGCAGGTCGAACAGGAAAAGTATGACATGGTCAAAAAGCGCCAGGAAGAAAGGCGCATGCAGGCAGAGATGGAAAGGAAGCGCACGGATAACCGCGACAGGCGCGTAAAGGACAAGCAGTCCGGAAGCAGCCTTCGCAGAATGCAGTATTCGGCAGCAGTCGTTTTCGCGCTGCTGTGCGTGGTGGGACTGACGACCATAAACGACGGAAACGGATGGAATGATCTACAGGCGGCGGCCAGACGAATGGTGGATAACATCTCACAACAGCAGATTCCTGATGTGATGGAGGTATCTAACTTTTCCGCCGAAGCTGGAACCATAGTTGCCGAAGATAAACTGGCAGAGGCCATCCGGATGGAAAATGACGCGGCCGCAGAACCGGCAGCCGTGCAGTCCGGGGCGACGGTACCTACATCCGCTCCGGAACCGGTTGCGACGCCTGAGCCGACGACGCCCCCGACACCTGAGCCGACGCAGCCCCCGACACCGGAACCGACCCAGGCTCCCACGCCCGAGCCGTCAGCCGAACCGACCCAGGAGCCTGTCGCCGAACCGACGTCATATGTTATTAAAAGAGGGGATACCCTGATCGGAATCTGTATAGCAACTTACGGAAGCGATGAGAAAGTACGGGAAATATGCGGCCTGAACAATATCAGCAATCCGGACGATATTAAAGTGGGACAGAAAATTTTATTACCATAGCAGGATATATGTGGTATACTTATGCCGTGTAGATAAAAAATACCGCATAGCGGCAGGGATTATCTCGGGTCGATAAAAAATGGCATGCGGAGGCACCATGGCAGATATCAAAAATTTCATGATGGAAAGAGAAAAGCGCGAGCAAAAGCAGGCAGATTATATGAAAAAGATCCGGAAACATAAACTGACTTCCATGTACCGGATCCTTCTGATCGCGGTAGCTGCCATCGCGTTGATCGTGCTGGTGGCAGTGCAGTACAGACGCCATGTTTACACGGATTATGATACCATTTCAACAGTGGAGAGAGAAGCGGTTACCGGTGCTACGGATATCAGGCTGGGAAACACTATCCTGACTTACAGTAAGGATGGCGCCCATTGCACGGATGCAAAAGGAAATGTAATATGGAACCAGACCTATCAGATCCAGGATATCAAGTTAGCTGTTTGCGGTAGTACCGCTGCCATTGCCAGCTATAATGGCAGAAATATCTATGTGCATGACACGGAAAAGCGTCTGAATGAGATCACTGCCAATCTGCCGATCAGGGATATTGCGGTAGCGGCTGACGGCACGGTAACGGCAGTGCTGGCCGATACAGATGTCACATGGGTCAATACATATCCAGCCGGCGGAGACGGTACATATGAGGGACGGACGCGAATGGACAGTTCGGGGTATCCGATGGCGGTCAGCCTGTCGCCCGGCGGGGAACTTCTGGGCGTTTCTTATGTTTATGTGGATGCGGGCGTTCTGAAAACCAATATCGTGTTTTACAATTTTGGCCGCGTCGGCGAGAACAACAGTGATTTTATTGTAAGTACCGATTCGTATACGGATATGCTGGTTCCATATATCCAGTTTATGAATGACAGGACGGCGTTTGCCGTGGGAGACGGCGGTCTCATGTTTTATGGCGGAGATTCACAGAAGCCGGTCAGGATGGCATATTATCTGTTTGAGGAAGAAGTACAGTCAATATTTTATAATGAAAAGTATGTGGGACTGGTTTACCTTGCGGACGATGGAGATAAAAAGTACCGTATGGATGTGTATGGGGCGGATGCCGGAAAGAAAGGAAGCTATTTTTTTGATACGGATTACACGGACATTTTCTTTGGACAGGACAATTTTGTGGTGTACAACGAAACAGAATGTGTTATCATGACAATGGACGGAATAGAGAAGTTCAACGGCAATTTTACGAAAACGGTGAGACTCATGTTACCCACGGGTAACGCATACAGATATGTGATAGTGACGGAAAGCTCCATAGATACCATTCAATTAAAGTAAGGAACTGTCCCAAAATAACTTACCATATTCCTTGTCTTTTTCTCCGCTGACACCACTTAAAAATCAGTTACATGGCCCGCTGTGCGCCTGATTTTTAAGCGTCGCCACCGAAGAAAAATCCTGCGGACTATCGGTAAGTGATTACGTGACAATTCCTAAGAGGGCAGGAGCCGGAAGGAAAACAAAAGAACATTGGCTGCTGAAATGGCAGGCAGGATTAGAGGAAAAATGAACATATTATTGATTATTGTGGCGGTAGCTGCACTGTACAAGCTGATAGACGGGTTTAAAAAGGGAATCATTAAGGAGATTATTTCACTGATCTCAATGGTTGTGTTGTGCATGGTGGCGGCACTGGTGGCATTTGGTGCGAAAAATTATATGTCGGGAAAGGTTGTAGGTGTGGTCATTGCCGTCTTTCTGCTGTGTCTGATAGGATTAGCGCATCACTTTCTGGGTGTGGTATTCTTTTCCGCAAAGGCTATTTCCAGACTCCCGGTAATACATTTTGCTGATAAACTGCTGGGTGCGGTGTTCGGCATTTTTGAAGTGGTTTTGATCCTGTGGACGATCTATACTTTTATTTTGATGGGAAACCTGGGTAATATGGGGGTTGTGGCCGGTATCATAACCGAATATACAAGAGAAAGCCAGATATTGACATGGATATACCGGCATAATATGATCGCGGCGGGAATCGAGAGGATCATCGGAGATTACCGGCAGATTCCCTGGATTATGTGGGATGAATAGTTCAGACAGTCCATATGAATGGCGGAAAGCGCGCTTGCTGAAAAAAGCCGGGGAAAAAGTTGAAAAAAGTAGTTGACATGGTAAATTACTTATGCTATTATAACTAAGCTGTCGCTGAGGCGACAACAGGGAACCTTGACAAATAAACAGTGATGCAACCCTGAAAATTCCAAGAAAAGAATTATTCAGAGAACGAGAAACAAAAAGTAAAGCCAGATGAAGAATCTGACGGGAACGAACCAAAAACATGAGAGTTTGATCCTGGCTCAGGATGAACGCTGGCGGCGTGCTTAACACATGCAAGTCGAACGAACTTAACAGGAAACCTAGTGAATGTTAAGTTAGTGGCGGACGGGTGAGTAACGCG
>CAOKWI010000118.1 GCA_948473115.1 uncultured Lachnospiraceae bacterium
TAATCGTAGTAACTATTACAGCATAAAATAAGTTTCTGATACATTCATTTACAGAAATATATTGTATTTCACTGTTTGTGCGAACATGAATAACCGGAAGCTTATTATTTGATGTACTATTTAGAACCAATTTTTAGAATATTCCAACTATACAGGTGAAAGTATTTTGAGTTTCATTGCGTCTTGATTCATGCGATATTTGCCAGGAAGGATTATAGTGGCTTTTGTCCATGCAGGCACGATTACTCGGTTTAAATCATTAGAAATTGCGGAAAGTCAGGCGGCGACGTGCTGTCCTGTCCTAGGCGGACTTTGGGGGGCGTCCTTAGCGGAGATGAAATCCACTGCCTACGTAGACTATGGCGCGAAGACGCAATTCGCGCCATAGGGACGGTTGGTTTTTAACCGTCCCGTAGTCGTAGTTGGCAGTTAGTTCAGATCCGCGTTGCCCCGTCCGCATAGGACAGGACAGTATGGCGCCGCCGTCCCCTTAGCAAAAAGGCAAGCCGTCCGGCACGATCGGGGCTGAACTGTTATGTGCTTTGCCTTATGGTATCCGCAATCCTTGACTTTAACAGTTAAAAGTGCTAAAGTGGTAAAAGATTTTATGTTGGAAAGGAGTCTGTTTATGCCATCTTTAGAGGAGATTCGAGAGCGTTTTCAAAAGGATCGTTTTGCCACGGAAACAACAGGTATCATGATTGATCAGGCGGAGCCTGGACGGGCGGTCTGTTCCCTGGTTCTGGAGGAACGGCATATGAATGCCAATAACGTTCCCATGGGAGGCGCTGTTTTTACACTGGCGGATTTCACCTGCGCCGTTGCGGCCAACGGATGTTCCGAGAAGGTAACGGTCAGCCAGAATGTTTCCATCACGTTTCTGGCTCCCGCAAAAGGGAAGCGCCTGACTGCGGAGGCATCCTGTCTCCGGGAGGGGCACACCACCGCACTCTTTGCGGTGGATATCAGGGATGAACTGGGTACCTATGTGGCCCATGCAAGTGTGAACAGTTATACGATAAAACAATAAGAGGTTAGATACAAAGTGAGGAGGAAGATTTTATGGTGATCACGGACTTTTTGGAGCGGAACGCCCGTCTGTACGGTTCGGATACCGCACTGGTGGAGCTGAACCCTTCCCAGGAGCGTGACAGTGCGGTGACCTGGCGGGAGGCAAGCCTGATAGAGAGCGCAGGGAACGGGGCTCCCTACCGCAGGGAGTTAAGCTGGGCGGACTTCGACAGGCGCGCCAACCGCTTTGCCAATCTGCTCTTGAGCCGGGGGCTGGAGCGGGAGACGAAGGTGGGGATCCTGATGATGAACTGCCTGGAATGGCTGCCCATTTATTTTGGCATCCTGAAGGCGGGGGGCGTGGCCGTGCCCCTGAATTTCCGCTATTCCGCGGATGAGATCAAGTACTGTCTGGAACTGGCGGATGTGGAGGTGCTGGTCTTCGGGCCGGAGTTCATCAGCCGTATGGATGCCATAGCGGGGGAACTGCCGAAGGTGAGGATGATGTTCTTCCCGGGAAAGGATAAGCCCTCCTATGCGGAGGACTTTTTGAAGCTGATGGGATTCTGTTCCTCCAGCGCGCCGCCCATTGCCCTGGAGGAGACGGATTATGCGGCGATCTATTTTTCTTCCGGGACCACCGGTTTCCCCAAGGCGATTCTGCATAACCACCGGGCCCTCCGCTCTTCCTGCGAGACGGAGCAGAACCATCATGGGCAGACCAGGGAGGACGTGTTCCTGTGTATCCCGCCGCTTTACCACACAGGGGCGAAAATGCACTGGTTCGGTTCCCTGGTCTCGGGCGGCAAGGCGGTGATCCTCCGGGGCGTGAAGCCGGAGTGGATCCTCAGGGCGGTGACGGAGGAAAAGTGTACCATCGTGTGGCTGCTGGTGCCCTGGGCGCAGGATCTTCTGGATGCCATTGATTCCGGGAAGGTGGAGATGGGGCATTACCTGCTGGAGCAGTGGCGCCTGATGCATATCGGGGCGCAGCCGGTTCCCCCCAGCCTGATCCAGCGCTGGAAAAAGCATTTTCCCCATCACCAGTATGACACCAACTATGGCCTCAGTGAATCCATTGGCCCCGGCTGCGTGCATCTGGGCGTGGAAAACATACATAAGGTGGGCGCCATCGGAAAGCCGGGCTATCGCTGGGAGGCCAGGATCGTGGACGAACAGGGGCAGGACACCGCCCAGGGAGAAGTGGGGGAACTCATTGTCCGGGGGGCAGGCGTCATGCTCTGCTATTATAAAAATCCGGAGGCGACGGAGGAAGTGCTGAAGGACGGATGGCTCTACACGGGAGACATGGCGCGTATGGACGAGGACGGATTCATCTATCTGGTGGACCGGAAGAAGGACGTCATTATTTCTGGCGGTGAAAATCTCTATCCGGTACAGATCGAGGATTTCCTGCGCAAGAACGATAAGATCAAGGATGTGGCCGTGATCGGTCTGCCGGACGCAAGGCTCGGTGAGATCGCGGCGGCGGTCATCGAGGTGAAGGAGGGGGCTTCCTGTACGGAGGATGAGATCATGGATTTCTGTCAGGAACTTCCCAGGTATAAGCGGCCCAGGAAAATTATTTTCGAGCAGGTGCCCAGAAATCCTACGGGCAAGATCGAGAAACCCCTTCTCAGGGAGCGGTACTGCCATGGAAGCCTGGTGGAGGCACAGCTGCAATAAGGAATATTGCTGCAAGTAATTTCGGAAGGGTATTAACAAAAGCAGTAAGAAAAGGAGAAAACAGGAAATGGATCTTTTTATCAAATTGGCAATGCTCGTTATTTTTTTCGGTGTGATGATCGGGATCGGGCTTTACTGCCGCCGTCATGCCACGGATGTCAATGGGTTTGTGCTGGGGGGCAGGAGCGTGGGGCCGTGGCTTACGGCCTTTGCCTACGGAACCAGCTATTTTTCCGCGGTGGTGTTTGTAGGGTATGCAGGGCAGTTTGGCTGGAAATACGGGATTGCGGCTACCTGGGCGGGACTGGGAAACGCCTTCATCGGCTCCCTGCTTGCCTGGGCGGTGCTGGGACGCCGTACCCGCATTATGACACAGCATTTAAACAGTGCCACCATGCCGGAATTCTTCGGCAGGAGATTTGAGAGCAAGCCGTTAAAGCTGGCGGCTTCGGCGATCATTTTTATCTTTCTGATCCCTTATACTGCCAGCCTGTACAATGGCCTGAGCCGTCTGTTCGGCATGGCCTTTGACATCGACTACAGTGTCTGTGTGGTCGTCATGGCGGTGCTCACCGGAATTTATGTCATTGCAGGCGGTTATATGGCTACCGCCATCAATGATTTTATCCAGGGCATCATCATGATCTTCGGCATCATCGCCGTGATCGCCGCGGTGCTAAACAGCCAGGGCGGTTTCCTGGCGGCGCTTGACGCGCTGTCGGCGGTGAGCGATGAGACGGTGTCCACGGCGCCGGGGGTGTTTAACTCTTTCTTCGGTCCGGATCCCGCGAACCTTCTGGGGGTGGTGATCCTGACCAGCCTTGGAACCTGGGGGCTTCCCCAGATGGTGCAGAAATTCTATGCCATCAAGAGTGAGAAGGCAATCAACAAGGGGATGATCATCTCCACCATATTTGCAACCATCGTATCCGGAGGCTGCTATTTCCTGGGCGGTTTTGGCCGGCTTTTCAGCGATAAGATCGACATTGCGGCAAACGGTTTTGACTCCGTGATCCCCACCATGCTGTCAGGGCTTCCCACGATCCTGATCGCAGTGGTGGTGATCCTGGTGCTTTCCGCCTCCATGTCCACGCTGTCCTCCCTGGTATTGGCATCAAGCTCCACCTTGACACTGGATTTTATAAAAGGTAATATTATAAAAGAGATGGATGAAAAGAAACAGGTCAGATGGATGCGGGCGCTTCTGGTGGTGTTTATCGCAATATCCGTGGTCATCGCCCTGATCCAGTACCGTTCCAATGTCACTTTCATTGCCCAGCTCATGGGCGTAAGCTGGGGGGCATTGGCAGGTGCGTTCCTGGCGCCTTTCCTTTACGGATTGTACTGGAAGCGGACCACCAAGGCGGCATGCTGGGTCAGCTTTGTGTTCTCCACGGCGGTGATGCTTGCCAATATTTTCTTCCGTGCCAGCTTCCCGGCTTTCCTGCAGTCCCCCATCAATGCCGGCGCGTTCTGTATGCTGGCGGGGCTTGTCATTGTGCCGGTGGTGAGCCTGGTGACAAGGGCGCCTGAGAAGAAAACGCTGGAGGATATTTTCTCCTGCTATGAACAGAAGGTGACTGTTTCCGTGACGGATTCCATCGGAGAATAAATTTTTATAATGAACGGAGGAAACGTATACATATGAAAACTTTGATGCTTGGCAACGAGGCGGTTGCCAGGGGACTGTATGAGGCGGGATGCTGCTTTGTGTCCAGTTATCCCGGAACGCCCAGCACGGAGATCACGGAATGTGCGGCGAAATATGAGGAGCTTTACGCGGAGTGGGCGCCCAATGAGAAGGTGGCCCTGGAGGCGGCGCTGGGGGCCTCCCTGGCGGGCAGGAGGAGTTTCTGCGGTATGAAGCATGTGGGACTGAATGTGGCGGCAGATCCCCTGTTTACCATTGCCTATACCGGCGTGAACGCAGGGCTTCTGATCGGCGTGGCCGACGATGCCGGCATGCACAGTTCCCAGAATGAGCAGGATTCCAGGCATTACGCCCAGGCGGCAAAGATTCCTATGCTGGAGCCCTCCGATTCCGCGGAGGCGCTGGAATTTACGAAGCTTGCCTACGACCTTTCCGAGCAGTTTGACACGGCGGTGCTGATCAAGATGTGTACCCGCGTCAGCCACTCCCAGAGTGTGGTGGAACCGGGGGAGAGAACGATGCCGGAACAGAAGAAATATGAGAAAAATCCCGCAAAATATATTATGATGCCTGCCAATGCCAAAAAGCGCCATCCGGAGGTGGAGGCGCGTACCAGGGCGCTGACGGAATGGGCGGAGACGGCGGCAGTCAACCGCGTTGAGCCTGGGCAGGATGCTTCCTGCGGCATCATCACGTCCTCCACATGCTACCAATATGTGAAGGAAGCCTTCGGGGATTCCTATCCTGTCCTGAAGCTGGGCATGATCTGGCCCATGCCGGAACAGAAGATCAGGGAATTTGCCGCCACCGTGGAAAAACTGGTGGTGGTGGAGGAACTGGATGGGTTTATTGAAGCCCATTGCCGGAATCTGGGGCTTCCCGTGTCGGGAAAAGAACTGTTTACCAACATTGGCGAGCTGAGCCAGAATCTGGTGAAGGAAAGGCTGGGAGGAACGGTGCAGCCGGGTGCGGCCCTTGAGGAAACGATTCCTGCAAGGCCGCCGGTGATGTGCGCCGGCTGTCCCCACCGCAGTATCTTTTATGTGTTGAAGAAGCTGAAGCTTACAGTACTTGGGGATATCGGGTGCTATACCCTGGGGGCTGTGGCGCCTCTTGGCGCCATTGACACCACTGTGTGTATGGGGGCTTCCGTCTCTGGGCTTCACGGCTTTGTCAAGGCAGGGGATGAGGAAAATGCGGGCAGGACTGTGGCAGTAATAGGCGATTCTACATTCATCCATTCCGGAGTCACCGGTCTCATCAATATTGCCTATAATGAATCCAATTCCACCGTGATCATACTGGACAATTCCATCACAGGCATGACGGGGCATCAGCAGAATCCCACCACGGGCTATAACCTGAAAGGGGATCCCTGTACGAAGATCGACCTGGAGAGCCTGTGCCATGCCGTGGGAATCAATCGCGTCAGGGTGGTGGATCCCTACGATATGGCAGCCTGTGAGACGGCGGTCCGGGAGGAACTGGCGGCAAAAGAGCCCTCTGTGATCATATCCCGTCGTCCCTGCGCGCTGCTGAAGTATGTGAAGCATCCGGGGCCGATCTGTGTGGATACGGAGAAGTGTAAGGGCTGTAAGGCGTGCATGAATATCGGCTGTCCTGCCATCAGTATGGAGAACGGCAGGGCGAAGATCGACACCACCCTCTGCGTGGGCTGCGGCGTCTGCAGGCAGCTTTGCAAATTCGGCGCGTTGGACGGTTCAAGGGACACTGTGGATAACGAGTGATAAGAGGGCTGTGTTCGAGAAGGGTACATAAGCCGGAATGGAGATAGAATATGGAAACAAAGAATATCATGATCGTGGGCGTGGGCGGACAGGGCACCCTGCTGGCAAGCAAGCTTCTGGGACGTCTGCTCCTTGGCAGGGGGTATGACGTGAAGGTCAGCGAAGTACATGGCATGAGCCAGCGGGGCGGAAGTGTTGTGACCTATGTCCGCTGGGGGGACAGGGTTTATTCCCCCATTATAGACAAGGGGCAGGCGGACTGCATTCTTTCCTTTGAACTGCTGGAGGCTGCCCGTTATACGGAGTTTTTGAAGCCGGGAGGCAGGGTGATTGTCAACAGCCAGCAGATCAACCCCATGCCTGTGGTGGCGGGTATGGCCGCCTATCCGGAGAAGCTGGAAGAGAAGATGAAGGCGCTGGGCATCGATGTGGACGCACTGGACGCCCTTTCCCTGGCGGAGGAAGCGGGAAGCAGCAAGGCCGTGAACCTGGTGCTCATGGGCAGGCTCGCCAAATACTTTGACTTCACAAAAGAGGAGTGGCAGGACGCCATAGGAAGGAGCGTGCCGCCGAAATTCCTGGAGATGAACCAGAAAGCGTTTGAACTTGGCTGGAGTGCATAAAACGGGAATACACAAAATGGAGATTCACAAAGCGGAACTACATAAAACCGGAACTACCGTTCAGAACCGGCGCTGGAAACATTGTCCTGTCCTGGACGGATACACATTGTAAGAAGGGAAAAAACAAGCTTATGGAACGGTATTATCAAAAAGAGATTGAGACTGCGGACAGGGAACAGATCCTGGCCTGGCAGAATGAGCGGCTGGTAAAGCAGGTGCGCCATGTGTGGGAAGATGTGCCTTATTACCGCGCGAAAATGGAGGAAAAAGGTGTCACGCCGGAGGATATCCAGAGTGTGGAGGATCTGCACAAACTGCCTTTTCTGACCAAGGACGACCTGCGGGAGGCCTATCCTTACGGCCTGCTTGCCAGACCCCTTAAGGACTGTGTCCGCATCCAGTCCACGTCGGGAACCACTGGCCGCAGGGTGGTTGCTTTTTACACCCAGCATGACATTGACCTGTGGGAGGACTGCTGCGCCCGTGCCATTGTGGCGGCGGGGGGAACCAATGAGGATGTCTGCCATGTCTGCTATGGCTATGGTCTGTTTACCGGAGGCCCTGGACTCAACGGCGGCAGCCACAAGGTAGGCTGCCTGACCCTCCCCATGTCCTCGGGCAATACGGACCGCCAGCTGCAGTTCATGGTGGATCTGGGGGCTACCATCCTGTGCTGTACGCCTTCTTATGCGGCTTACCTGGCGGAGTCCGTCCATGAGCGGGGACTCCGGGACAAGATCAAGCTGAAGGCCGGCATCTTCGGCGCGGAGGCATGGAGCGAGGAGATGCGTCAGGATATCCAGGACAAGCTGGGGATCAAGGCCTATGACATTTATGGGCTCACGGAGACCAGCGGTCCCGGTGTCGCCTTTGAGTGCAGTGAGCAGACCGGCATGCATATCAACGAGGATCATTTTATTGCCGAGATCATCGATCCGGATACGGGGGAAGTCCTTCCCGAAGGCAGCAAGGGTGAACTGGTGTTTACCTCCATCACCAAGGAGGCGTTCCCGCTTCTGCGCTACCGCACCAGGGATATCTGTATCCTGAACAGGCAGAAATGCTCCTGCGGCCGCACCCATGTGAAGATGAGCAAGCCCATGGGCAGAAGTGACGACATGCTGATCGTCAAGGGCGTCAATGTATTCCCGTCCCAGATCGAGACAGTGCTTCTGGAGCAGGGCTATCCCGCAAACTACCAGATCATTGTGGACAGGGTTAAAAATTCCGATACGCTGGAGGTCATGGTGGAGATGACTCCCGAGAACTTCTCCGACAATCTGGGTAAGATCACGGAGATGGAAAAGGGACTTGTGTCAGCCCTCAAGGCCATGCTGGGTATTTATGCAAAGGTGCGTCTGGTGGCGCCCAAGTCCATTGCCAGAAGTGAAGGCAAGGCAGTGCGCGTGATCGACAAGCGGAAAATATAGACGGATTGCGGAAAGGCAGGTTAGTAAGATGGAGGAGAAAAAGATGACAATACCTCAAATTTCGGTATTTCTGGAAAACAAAGCGGGACAGCTTGCGGACATTACCGGCATTCTCTCGGAGAGCCAGGTAAACATGCGTGCCATCAGTATTGCGGAAACGGCGGATTACGGCGTTCTGCGCCTGATTGTGGATGATGCCTCAAAGGCTTCCTCCATTCTCCTGGAGCATGGTTTTATCCTGACTATGACGCCTGTTGTGGGCGTGACGGTTCCGGATACACCGGGAGGGCTTGGCAGGGTGCTGGGTGTGATTTCCCAGGCAGGGATCGACGTGGAATATATGTATTCCGTTTTCGGACAGAAGGACGGACAGGCCTGCATGATCTTCCGCGTGGCGGACACCGACGGGCTGACAGCAACCCTGGAACAGAATGGTATCGCCACCATCACCGGGGAAGACCTGGGCGTCCACTGAGCGGCAGCGGGACAGCACATTGGAAATAGACAGATGTAGTATTGCAGGTGCGGCCTGCAATATGCAGAGGTAGAAGTTTGGAAGTAAACTTCCAAATATTGAATTAATGTCCGCTGAAGCGGGTAGTGTCAAGTAGTCTATGAAAAAACCGGGCCGAAAAAATAGGCTCAACT
>CAOKWI010000119.1 GCA_948473115.1 uncultured Lachnospiraceae bacterium
CTGTACGTCCTCCTTCAGATTCCCCACGTCCTCCTTCAGTTCCTGTACGTCCTCCCGCAAAGGGGTTATCATATTCGTTATTGCGCTCAATAGCTCTTCATTTGTCATTAATCCATCCTCCTTTCAATCATGTATGATCTATCTCCAATTATCATTTCACAATGCATATCATTGACATTTCCATCCTCCGAATTCTATTATATCAGGTTCCAAAACTTTTTCAATCCGCTTATTCCTGTCTCGCCTTAATCGGCCCTTTTCGGCCTTTTTTGCCTTTTTGCCTTTTGCCCTTTATCCTCCAGCTTTCCCTGTACTATCACTGCATACCTTTAAAATATCCGGGGCTGACCTGAACCGCTTTTTTATCAATGCAAAGCTGTATAAGCTGTATTGCCGCCTGGCTCAGGGAAATATCCGAAGGCAGGCGCGCTACAATCTGTTCCACTGACTGCGGATAAAAATCCAATGCATGGTACAGATCACAAAGTTCCGGTGGTACTTCTGAGGACTGTTCCTCCAGCCATGTATCACTTTCTGTGTCACTTTTTCTTTCCTGTGATACTTGTCCCTGCAGTTTTCGTTCCTGTGCTTTTCCATCCCCCGCCTTTCCTCTTAATCCCCCTCGCTCTTCCGTCCTCTCTTTCAGTTTCTGAAGTTCCTCCAGCAGTTCCTCCGGGGAGACCAGTATTTCGGCTCCCTGCTTTATCAGCTTATTACAGCCGTCACTGAGACGGTCCGTAACCCTTCCAGGAACCACAAACACCTCTTTCCCCTGCTCCAATGCCATGTCCACGGTGATCAGCGTACCGCTTTTGTTCCGCGCTTCAATCACCACCACCGCATCTGCCAGGCCGCTTACAATCCGATTCCTTACCGGAAAATTCATGGCTCTTGGCGGAGTTCCGGGAGGATACTCTGAAAAAATCGTCCCCTGTTCCAACAGCCTGTTGAAAAGGACACGGTTTCCTGCCGGATAGCAGATATCCACTCCACAGCCCAGCACACCGATAGACGTCCCGCCCGCCTCCAATGCTGCCCATTGACTGATCCCATCGATTCCTCTCGCCATGCCACTGACCACAGTCACACGGTTTCTTCCCAGAAAAGCTCCCAGATGTTCTGCCACATATTTTCCGTAGTCCGAGCAGTCCCTTGCCCCTATCACCGCCACGGAAACACCCTTGTTCACGGGCAGCTTTCCCCTGACATACAGCCCCGACGGAGCATCCGGTATGTTGCGCAGTCTATCCGGATATTCCTTTTCGAAAGGTGTAATAAACCTGATTTCTTCTCCCATCTTTCCTCCCTACTGCCAATATTCCTGTGCCGGGCGGTAAAAAGATGCCTCCAAAAGATGTTCCACCATGATCTGCTCCGCTTCCGCCAAATCTGCTATGGTTCTCGCCACCTTTAAAATACGATGGTACGCCCTGGCACTTAAGTTCAGGTTCCGATATAGCTGATCCATGTATTGCTGCTCCTTTTCGCCCAGCGCACAGAAGATTTCCATGTCCGCCGCCTCGACGTCTCCGTTAAACTGATATTTCGTTCCCCGAAAACGTTCCTTCTGTATTTTCCTCGCCCTGACAATGCGTTCCCTGATCCTTCCGCTGCTTTCGCCTTTATTGCAGTTTTTCAGGCTTGCAATATCCACCGTCTGCAATTCCACGCACAGATCGATCCGATCCAGGATCGGTCCCGATACCTTTCCCATATAGCGCCTGATCTGCGGCTCCGTACACCGGCATCTGTTCCTGTCAGGATAAAATCCGCAAGGACATGGGTTCATGGCGCATACCAACATGAAATTGCTGGGATAAGTCACAGTACCGTTCACTCTCGCAATGTGAATCTCCCGCTCCTCCAGGGGCTGCCTCAGGCTGTCCAATGCAGCCCGCTGAAATTCCGGCAGTTCGTCCAGAAACAACACACCCCTGTGCGCCAGCGAGATCATCCCCGGTTTCGGTATTGTGCTGCCCCCCACCAGGGCTGGAAGCGAGACAGAATGGTGAGGACTCTGGAAGGGACGTTTTGTTGCCAGCGTCTCACCCTCCCTCAGCAGTCCTGCCACGCTAAATACGGAAGTCACTTCCAGGCTCTCCTCCAAGGTCAGCGGAGGCAAAATACCGGGGATCCGTTTCGCTATCATGGACTTTCCGGCACCGGGAGGCCCCACCATCAGTAGATTATGAAAACCTGCAGCCGCTATCTCCGCTCCCCGCTTCGCCGTTTCCTGTCCGTTGACTTCCGAAAAATCCGGCACTTTCTCCACAGCCTTTTCCTGAAACAGCTTTTCCGCGTCCAACCTCACTACAGGCAGCAGCGCCTCCCCCTCCCCGCCTTCCGACAGCAGAAAGGAGAATAGTTCCTGCAGGCTGGCTGCTCCCCTCACCGCAATGCCGGAGATCAACGCCCCTTCCAAAACGTTGGCAGCAGGTACAATACACTGTTCCACTCCCCATGCTACCGCTTCCCTGACAATGGGAAGCACGCCGGAAACCCCTTTGATCTCTCCGTCCAGCCCCACTTCCCCCAGGAAAAGGGTATTCTCCACCCGCTTGCCGGGAATCCTGTCCATTGCCGCCAGCAGACCCACCGCAATGGGCAGGTCAAACGCCGTCCCCTCCTTCCTCCGGTTTGCCGGTGACAGATTCACTGTGATCCGGCCGGCTGGCAGGTGAAATCCAGCATTGCGCAGGGCAACGCACACCCGCTCTTTCGCCTCCCTGACCTCCTGGCTTAAGGAACCGACCAGACTCAAGGTGGGCAGTCCGGGGGACACATCTACCTCCACGGAAACCGGATAAGCCGAAACGCCCTGTAGGGCGCCTGTCATCACTGTACTGTACATAAATAAACCTCCTGTATTTTCTGGGCGAAAAAGCTAACGGCAATTGAGGACATCTTTGCACGCTATATTCCATATGAAACCTGACAGCAGGAGCACAAAGAACTCCAGTAGGCACAAATATTCATCTTTGATTTTAAACAGGGAAAAAATTTAATGAAGTTCAAGGAACCTGCCGCGACAGTATCAATATTTTCGCCACGGCAGGAAGTCTTTCAATACACAAGAATGATCTGAGATTACACACTACAGCACTGTCAGCATTCTGGCCACTACATCGTCATCCATAACATATCGATTATCCAAAGTCTTTGTGATATCCACAATCTTAATTTTGGCATTGCCTCGCAACGAAAGATCCAAAATCGTATTATCCCGAAAATTAAGCACCATAGGCCTTAAAATGTCCTGAGGGTTTTCTGCCAGTACCAGAGCCTTTTCTCCGGTGCTGAGTTCCACGCTGACACCCGCAAAAAGAATATTGACAGACCTGACCAGGGCATCTACCGCCTTCGGATCATATAAACTCGGATAATCATAAAACTCCTGCAATGCCTTCACTTCCGATTCAGCCCTACCGGTCAGATCCATTGCGGTCTCCTCATCATAACGATTGGCAACGATCAGTATCTTAGCGCCCATGGTCATCTTGTCATTGGTATCAATCCTGCCATTGACCGTGAACTCCCGCTGGGCACGCAATGCCTGCATACAGATGCGTTTAACCCCTGCTCCCTCAGAGAAATCATCCAGCACATCCAACGCTGCCAGCTGCTCCCTGTAGATCCTATCCTCATCGTCCGGCGCCTTCTCCTGCTTGAAAAGCACTTCTTTGGATAATTTCTGTTTTCCAAGGTCATGCAGAATCGCCGCCTCCACCGTCTGAAACTGCTCGTCCACACGCAGGTTCATCACATGCGTCATCATCGCACAAAGCATGGCTACATTCAAGGAATGGCTACAGACATAATCATCCTTGCTCCGCAGATTCTGATAAAAATTGATCTTATTCTTCAAATGCCCATATTTCTTTATGATCGTGCTGACAATTGTCTGCAATCTGCTCTGCTTCCCCGACTGAAGTATCCTATCCAGTTCCGCCTGGATGGAAAAGACAGTCATTGTCTGAAATCGTTCAAATTCCAGGTCTTCCTCCGACATCGGCGGAAGCGGTTCGGAAGGGTCTAAAATATACATCCCCAACAGCCCGAAATTCTTCACACTGTCGATTACCTGTTTGTTCAGCTTGGAATCCCTCTCATACAAAAGGACTCCCTGTTTACTGTAGATCGGCCTCGCCAATCGCATACCCGCTTTTAAATCCGGCATTTCAATAAACTGCATACTACCCCCCTGTACGGATCTGTATCCGTCTGTCACAACTGATGTCGCTTCATACCCCCTGGTATAATCCACTTAAATTATCCCTATGCTTCGCTTGTCTAAATTTCCACCTGACTGCGTTGGCTTCACTCAACGATGCCACCGCATCGCTTCGTTCAGCCGCCTTGCAGGATGAAAATTTATCCTGCGCCAAACATACGGGCAATTAGAGTGGGTTATACTAGAGCATATTTGAAAATTCATTCCCGCCATCTGCAAGCCCCACTTTGCGGTATCTTTGCCCCTCATTCGGTCAACGTGGCCCGCTGCGACTCCCTCATTCAGGTCAAACCTGCCACAAATTTGACGCACAGCTGACGAAAAGCAATTTTCAAACACGCTCTAAAGCGCATCATTCACCAAATGGATGCCAGCGTATTCACCTGGCTCATTGCACGCAAATAAAATATGAGAATAGTATAACATTTTTTTCCAAGCTTGGCAAGATTCTGTCAGTTTATCACAAATTACTTTGCACTTTCCAATATTCCTTTTTCAGTTTCTGGAATCAATCACGGCAGAAACTGCCTGACATGCCAAAAATGTGAAAATGAAACTTTATATTCTGTATGATACCAAAAGTTTATTATACTGTCAAGCCATTTTTCGGGTCTCTGCATAAACTCGTAACAGTTCAGCCTTCGGCCAAACTGTTACGAGAATGCACACAAAATGAGTTTTCAACTCATTTTGGCGCCTGCAAGTCTCGCAAAATTGCACAGGAAAGCAATTTTGACTTCGCGGTGCCGTATGGCTGAACTGTTACATAAACTCTGTAACAGTTCAGCCATGCACACAATTTGCAAATTGCGCGTGGGTGCTTGCACACAAAGCGCGATATGCAAATTGCTGCATGAGCGGAACGCCCTCAAATGAAGCCAAAAGGCGGCTCCCGCGGCATTCGCCATATGTCTGTGCAAGCACACACATGGCTCATTGCACGCGGAAATAAAAGGAGACGCGAAAGCGGCGTCGGATGCGAAGCAGACGCTGAGGAGGGGGCTTGACCAATAGGAAAGGGACAATTATCATATCGATATGCCCCTTTCCTGCTTCGTGAACCGAAACGCGGTGTCCATTATTTTATATTTCAGGCTATTTTATTGACCTGCACCTCCGTCGCATGGAAAACATCATTCTGGAAGCTTCCCTTAAGATTCACACTTATCCCCTCATCCAGATCACCGAAGGCTGCCTCGGAATCCTCGTGGCTCTCTCCTCCGTTGTAGATAGTGCGGATATAAAAACGGGTATTTTCATCAAAAACCACCTGGATCAGATCCGAATCAGGAATCTCCACATTGGATGCAGGACTGCTGGTGACTGTGGATCCATCCTCCAGAACCTTCGCCTGCACTTCCACGATCCAGAAAGAATCCTCATCCAGCTTACGCACATCGCCCAGGAAATCCGCGCCCACAGCCTCCGCGGTGTCCGGATCCAACACATGCCAGCGCCCCTCCTGACCATTTTCCTGGTTTCCTACCTGCGTCATCTGTCCGGCTGTCTGTGGCTCGCCCGGGGACGCACTCTGTGGGGTTTCCACATCCGTTCCCTGAATCACTTCTATTTCGGAGCCCGAATCGTTCCCTGACGCCGCGGCAGGGTCTGATCCGCACCCTGCCATTCCCCCTCCTGTCACGGTCATAATGCCCAATACTATAATTGCCCTGTTTATTTTCATTGCGATCTTCCCTTTCATTTTCTCCATTACTTCTCCTTCATCTTTCCCTGTACTTCTCTTTTTCTCCATTCCTTTCTCCTCTATCTTCTATTCCGCCAGATACATCTTAAGCCCGCCTTCGATCTTATCCAGGGTCTCTTCCAGCGACTGGACGCCCTGCAGATAGGGCGGCAGCGTCTCGATCAAAACCTCACGGATCTTCGCGTCCTCCTTGATGGGCCGATCCAGCCCCTTGCACAAAGCCACCAGCTTCTGCGCTGTCTCAGCGGGATATGCACCGATCTGGAATAATTCCTCCGCTCCCTCGCCGATCTCAATCGTGGTCTCCGCCGCATAGTCAGTCCGGTCAATCTGTGCCTGGGCTTCCAGACATCCCGCATTCACCGGGAACCCGGTATAATAATCCTTTCCCTGTACCTCCTCAGACAGGCAGAAGGCCAGGAAGTCCTTTGCAATATCCTGATACTCGCTCTTGGAGGATACGGCCATTTCCACATAGGGAACAAAGGTATTTTCAAAGGCGGTAAAGTCGCTCTTGATATAATCCGCTATGGCCAGGGGGAACATACTGTCGTAAAACCCGGCGTTCATTTCCATCTCGAATTTCGCCTTATACGCCAACTCCCAAAGATTATAGTCCCTCTCATTCTTATCCCGCGTTTCCATCAGGCCGCTGTTGTCCGTGATCTGCTTTAAGGATTCCAGATAACCTGACAAAGCCTCCCTGTTCAGTTCTTTGTTCTCCACCATGCTTCCGCAGAAATAGGGGTAGAACAGATCCACCAGCTCCGCCACCGTCCTGGCGCCCATGTAATTCTCGCTCTGCCCGCTTAAGAATGCCCCAAGGGTCTCCATGGAAGCCATATCCTGTACCGTGATGTCCCTTCCCATGGCAAGGGTAAATCCAAACTGCAGGGGAACAATATACTGTTTCCCGTCCTCCGTGCGGTAAGCTTCCATAATATTGGACAGCAGTTCCCCGTTCTGTTCCATGGGCGCAAGGACATCCTGTAGTTCCACCAGCAGCCCTTTCTCCAGGTAGGACTCTTTGTTCAGATGATCCAGCACAAGGATATCCGGTGCTTCGCTTCCCATCAGCATGGTATTGATCTGCTGCTGTACCGTATTGTAATCCAATGCTTCCCTGGAATACAGATCTTCCCTGGAATACACATACTCCACATCGATCAGCACCTCCGGATTCTCCCGGTGGTACAGTGCCGCCGCGTTCAACAGCAGGGTATTCTCCTCCACCGCGTACAGCTTCAGTACGGTGCTCACCACAGGCACTGCCTCGGGGTCATACTCGTACATCAGCAGCTTCCTGCCGCCTCCTTCCTCCTGGAACAGCGCATAGATCCTGCCGTCCTGCAGAGCCGTCATTCCTGTGCACCAGGTGCCGGACAGGGAAAAGCTGGTGTCTAACCCCGACATAAGCTTCTTCCAGTCCTGAGTCCCCGCCTCACAGCGGAAAATCCCCTCATTGTCCGCCGAGATCAGCGTTCCGTCAGGCAGGGCGCAGAGCTTCGGTCCGAACATGGAACTCTGTCCCAGAGGAATGGTCTCCGCATCATTCAGGCTGCCCCCGATCCACTTTTCCACGCCTTCCACATTCCCGTTCATGCCGGCGGAACAAAGGTACACATTCTCGCCGTCGGTGATCATCTTCCCGTCATAATAGCCGGTGATGGGCACACTGTCCAGCACGCTTCCGTCCTCGCCGTTGATGCGGTCGGCGGAAAGCCAGGAGGACACCGCCAGGCTGCCGTTATTCAGGGCCGCAATCCCGTTAATACTTTCATAAACCCCGTATTCTTCATTGAGCACAGTCCACTTCTCCGGTGTGATCTCCTTCGCCTCGGCGCCGCTTCCCCTCCAGAGATATCCCCTGTAGCATTCCGCTTCACTGTCCACAAGGCTATAATACAGATACTGCACACCGTTGCCGTCCTGCATCAGACTGATATCCATCCAGGATTCACCGGGTATGACAAAGTCTGTCAGCCATTTCTGCGTGACTTCTGAAAAAGCGTCCTCCCGAAGTTCCCATTCCTGAAGCCTGAGTCCTCCATCCCCTTCTGCCGCAGTCACCAGATGTACCTTGTCATCCACCGTACACAACTGCTTCACCGTCACGTCCTCGGGGATACCTGCCAGGGATGCCTCTTTTTCCACCCAGGCTCCCTTATCCGGGCTCCCAATGCCGTCGCCGGAAGTTCCGGGATCCCGGGAATCTCCCTGCCGCCCACAGCCTGATATGCTGCCCGCAAGAATCATTGCTCCCGCCAGCAGCGCCAGACTTTTTTTCCATTTTGTCCTAACATATCCTCTCATTCATATGCCTCCTCGTCTAATCACTTGCCAAGGACTGTTCCTTACCTTATACAGACCATGACATTCAATACAGGAACTATCATACATGATAAAAAGAAAAGATATCCTAATTGCATCCTAACAGTATCCTAATTGTTTCTTAAGAAAATGGTAACAATTCAACCCCGATCATGCCAGGCGGCTTGTGGGTGGGAAGGAAGGGACGGCACAGGGGAGACAGGGGTACTTTCTGCGACGGCTCGATGGGCGTTCCGATGAGCCTT
>CAOKWI010000120.1 GCA_948473115.1 uncultured Lachnospiraceae bacterium
GTCGCGGCCAGACTGCAACCCTTCTTGACCGGGCAGTGATCCGTCGCGGCCAGACAACGGCTCGCTGTAGTCTACCGGCTGGTCCTGACTAACAGACAGTTCCTGTCCCCCGTAAACAGCCTTCATGGCAAAGTAAAATTTGCCCTCCTCATACACGGCATCTTCCCCTGTGACGCGATACCCTGCGTTCCTTAAAAACTTGCGGAATTCCGGGATCTCCGACTGGGGCTGCAGGATCAGTTCCGCAAAGGACCGGGATTTCTCGCCGCCCTCTGTCAGGATCCTTTCCATCAGCCTGCCTCCCATGCCCGCACAGACAAGGGTTTCCGCCTCCCCAATATGATATGCCGCAAGCCCGTCCGACAGTCGGGTCTCTATGTACTCTCCCAGTCCGCAGGCAGCAATATGCTCCTCCGCACCCGAAAGGGGGCCTTTCCTCACATCCATGGCAAGGCATTTGGGACTCTTTCCCGTCCGCACCAGATAGATTGGAAGAAACCCGTGGTCGCAGCCCACATCCACCACGCGGCTGCCTGCCGTCACCAGATCCGCAAGCATCTGCATCCGCCCGGACAACGCTGGAATTTTTCCTCTACCCTTCCGGCTGTTCCCATCCCTCCGGTTGTCCCCGCTCTGCCGTCTGTCCCTGCTGCCCGCTGCCATCAGTCCAGATAATCCTTCAGCTTGCGGCTGCGGCTGGGATGACGCAGCTTACGGAGGGCTTTGGCCTCGATCTGCCTGATCCGCTCACGGGTCACATTAAACTCTTTGCCCACCTCTTCCAAGGTGCGCGCCCTGCCGTCGTCCAGGCCGAATCTCAGACGGAGTACCTTCTGCTCCCGCTCCGTCAGAGTACCCAGTACCTCCACCAGCTGTTCCTTCAGCAAGGTAAACGCCGCCGCGTCCGCAGGCACAGGCACATTGTCATCCTGGATAAAGTCGCCCAGATGGCTGTCCTCCTCCTCACCGATGGGCGTCTCCAGGGACACAGGCTCCTGGCTGATCTTTAAAATTTCGCGGACGCGCTCCACAGGCATGTTCATCTCATCGGCAATCTCCTCCGGGGAGGGCTCCCTGCCAAGTTCCTGGAGCAGCTGCCTGCTGACACGGATCAGCTTATTGATGGTCTCCACCATATGGACGGGAATACGGATCGTCCTGGCCTGGTCGGCAATTGCCCTGGTGATGGCCTGACGGATCCACCAGGTAGCATAGGTGGAAAACTTGTACCCTTTCCGGTAATCAAACTTCTCCACCGCCTTGATCAGTCCCAGGTTTCCCTCCTGGATCAGATCCAGGAACAGCATCCCACGTCCCACATATCTCTTGGCAATGCTGACCACCAGTCGTAAGTTGGCCTCCGCAAGACGCTTCTTTGCCTCCTGGTCCCCCAGCTCCATCCTCTTTGCCAGCTCGATCTCTTCCTCCGCGGACAAAAGGGGAACCTTGCCGATCTCCTTCAGATACATGCGGACAGGATCCTCAATGTTAATGCCGTCGGGAACGGAGAGATCCAGATTCTCCACATCCACCTCATCCTCATCCGTGAGAATGATTTCCTCGTCATCCACATCATCCTCGGTAATGCGCAGCACATCCACGGCGTTCTGCTCCAGGATCTCCAGGATCTTCTCAAACTGCTCTTCCTCCAGAGGCATATCCGAAAAGAAATCGGCAATCTCCTGATATTCCAAAACATTTTTCTTCTTTTTGGCGAGAGCCAGCAGTTCCTTTACCTTCTCGTCAAATTTTGCCTGTGTGTTTTCATCCATTGTATTGGTTCCATCCTTCCTTATAAATAAGACTGAAATAAGACTGCACTTAGTCTACACTCTAATCAAGGGAAATATGCGTTCTGGCAAGCTCCTCCAGGGCTTTCTTGCCCTCGATTACCTGATTCAGGGCATTTACATCCGTTCCCAGCTTTGCCGTATAATATTCATAACTGTTCTTCTTCACCGCAAGCACAATGTCGTGAAACGCCTTCTCACGTTCCTGGCCGGTGGTCAGTTCCGGCAGGCTGGTGTGAAAAAGCGCCGCTGCCTCCCGCTGCTCCTCCTCATCCTCAAACATACTGATGATGCCCGCGGGGTTGTAATCTCCCTGCTCCAGTTCCTGAAACAGCCGCTTTGCCACCTTACGGTACAGTTCCTCCGTAAAATCTTCCGCGGAGATATATTTTTTGATCTTTTCATAGAGGGAGGGCTCGTCCGTCACCCAGGTAATCAACAGCCTCTGGGACTTCCTCGCGTTCTCCTCCGGCTTATTTCTCTGCTGCACCCCGGACCTTGGCCGTTCCAGGGGTCTTGCCAGCCCCGTCTGGGACGCGTAGCTGACCACCAGCTTTCTCAGATTCCCTATGCCGATGAGATACTTGTCCGCCACTGCCTGCAAATAATTGTCCCGCTCCACATCCTCCGTAAATTCGCAGAGTTTCCTGGCGATCTCACGGTGAAACCTTGTCTTGGCCTCGGGATCATTCATGTCAAACTGGCTCTCCAGGACACGGACCTCAAAGAAAAAGCTGTTCTCCGCCTGGGCAATCCTCTCCTCAAACGCTTCTTTGCCCAGGGCTTTCATAAACTCATCGGGATCCTTATAGGGCCGCATATTGATGACCTTTCCCGTCAGCCCCGCCTCCCGCAGGATGCCGATTCCCCTGAGAGCCGCTTTCACACCCGCGCCGTCGCTGTCATAGGCCAGAAGCACGTTGTCCGTATACCTCCTGAGAAGATTCGCCTGTTCCGGGGTAAATGCCGTTCCCAGGGACGCCACCGCCTGGGTGAAACCTGCCTGATGCATGGCGATCACATCCATATAACCCTCACACAGGATGATATTCCCACTCCTGGCCGTCCTGGCGAAATTCAAGCCGTAAAGATTCCTCCTCTTGTCAAAGACGGGGGTTTCCGGTGAGTTCAGGTACTTGGGTTCCCCCTCCCCCATCACCCGTCCGCCGAAACCGATGACTCGGTGGTTACTGTCCTGTATGGGAAACATGACCCGGTTCCAGAACTGGCTGACCAGACCGCGCTTCTCCGAATAACTGGCAAGTCCCGCCTCCTTGATCAGTTCATCCTCAAAGCCTTTACTGCGGAGATACTGCACCAGTTCTGCGCCGTTCTTTCCCGCGTACCCCAGCCCGAATTTATGCATGGTCTCATCGGAAAGCTGTCTCTTGCCCAGATATTCATATCCGATCCTGCCCCGGGGACTGCGGAGCTGGTAATAAAAGAATTTGGCGGCCTCCTTATTGACCTCCAGCAGCCTTGCCCTCCTGTTCTCCCGCCTGCGTGTCTCCTCGTTATATTCCGTCTCCGGCAGCTGTACGCCGGCCCGGTCGGCAAGCACCTTCACTGCCTCCGGAAAGGAATAGTTCTCATACTTCATGATGAAAGTATAGACATTCCCGCTGACGCCGCAGCCAAAACAGTGGAACATCTGCCTGCTTCCGGATACGGAAAAGGAAGGCGTCTTCTCATTGTGAAAAGGACAGCAGGCCCAATGGTTGCCACCCTTCTTCTGCAGTTTCAGATAGCCTGAAATGACCTCCACTATATCATTTTTTGCTCTGACTTCTTCTACAAGTTCTTCCGGGTAATACATGGATTCCTCTCTATATGCCCCACGACTTGGGTATGTAGATCATGTCGTAGGTGGCTATGGCAAACCGGTCCGTCATGGCCGCAATATAATCGCAGACCACCTGTTCCCTGGGCTCCCCCTCGGAAAGCAGGTCCAGAAATTCCTCCGGCAGTTCATCCGTATGCTTCATGAAATGCTGGTACAGGGTCTCCGTCAGTCTCTCCGCCTTGCCCTCCTCGCTCTTCGCCACCGGATTCTGATATACGTTTTCAAACATAAACCGCCGCATGTCCATCATTGCCTTCGCGATACCATCGGACATGCAGATATCATTTTTCCCCATACTGTTCATCACAATATCATGCACAAAGTGATCCAGCCTTTCGCTGGGCGTACAGCCGATCACATCGCGGATCTCCTTCGGCACATCCATCTCCTTCAGGATCCCCGCCCTCACCGCGTCATCCATGTCGTGATGAATGTAGGAAATCTTGTCCGAAAGCCGTACCACCTTGCCCTCCAGTGTGTGCGGCTTTCCGGTGGTCTGATGGTTCAGTATGCCGTCCCTGACCTCATAGGTCAGGTTCAGCCCCTGTCCGTGCCTCTCCAGCCTGTCCACCGTCCGCACACTCTGCTGGCTGTGCTCAAAGCCGATGGGACAGATGCGGTTCAACGCCCGCTCGCCCGCATGGCCGAAGGGCGTGTGCCCCAGGTCATGTCCCAGCGCGATGGCCTCCACCAGGTCCTCATTCAGCTTCAGCGCCTTGGCTATGGTCCGCGCGTTCTGGGAAACCTCCAGGGTGTGGGTCAGGCGTGTCCTGTAATGGTCCCCCTCCGGCGACAGAAACACCTGTGTCTTGTCCTTCAGGCGCCGGAATGCCTTACAGTGCAGGATCTTATCCCTGTCGCGCTGGAACGCGGGACGGATATCACACTCTACCTCCGGCCTGTTCCTTCCCTTGGAATCCATACTGAGCGAAGCATAGGGACTCAAATACTCCTTTTCCCTCTGCTCCAGGTTTTCTCTTATTGTCATGTCTGCCTCTTTTCCGGCGCCACATGCGCCATGCGCTGCCAGCGCCACAAGCAGGAAACCATTCTCCTATTATGAATATTCTACGCCGGGAAGGAAATTCCTTTTTATTTTTTATGATAATTATTTTCCACGTTTTTCAGCGACAGATATCATAAATAAATTCCGCATTCTTATCCATGGCGTCCCGCGCCGCTTTCACGGGAGACATCTGGAACACATGCCACATGCCTGGATAGATGTCCATCCGCACGGATACATTCACATCCACAAATGCCTGGTGGAGCCTGGTGGCGTCGCTGAGCAGTATCTCGTTCTCCCCCACCTGGATGTAAGTGGGGGGAAATCCGGTGAAGTCACCAAACAGGGGAGAGATCAGCGGATCCTTCAAATCCCGGTTCCCGGCATATGCCTGGATCATCCGGTCTATGTACTCCCTGTTCAGGACCGGATCCAATGCGGCCTTGGTGGCAAAGGATTCCCCTGAGGAGGTGAGGTCCGTCCAGGGGGACATCAGGGCTATGCCCCTGGGCAGCAGTCTTCCCTCCTCCTTCAGCTTCAACACCAGCGCCAGGGCCATATTTCCTCCTGCGGAGTCCCCCGTGAGGATCACATCCCTTGCGCCATAGCCCAGCAGCATCAGATAATTCCACGCCTTCATGGCATCCTCCAGGGCTGCGGGGCAGGGATGCTCCGGCGCCAGCCTGTAATCAAAGCAGAACACATCCATGGAGGTGGACATAGCCAGCTTGGAAGTGAGTGTCCTCGCATAAATGCTGCTGCCGGTGGAATACCCTCCCCCATGGCAGTGCATGATGATATACTTCTTCATATGGGCGCGGTTGACGCTGACCCATTCGCCATACATACCATCGATGTCGGTCTCGCGATACTGTATATCCCTGGAACTGCTCAGGATCGCCCCGATATGATCCTGGGACTGCCTGTGCTTTTCAATATCCGGATTTTCCACCAGGCCGTGCACCCGCCTGATCAGCTGCATTAAGTTCTGGTTACGTCTCTCGTCCATATCCATTATCTCCTGTTTCTCCGCCACCCTTCCCGTAAGACTGATTTATTTCAAGTGCAGTCTTTTATAAATCGCGTGCCGCAGCCGGCTTCGGGACAGCATCGTAATGAACGCGATATCCAGGATACCGCACACGGTCAGCACCACCGCCAACCAGCCCAGGGCAATCTCTTTGCCCAGATAACGGTCTATCATGATCTCAATCCCCATGCACAGCAGTCCTGCCGCCGTAAAAAATTCCAGGCAGCCTACCAGGAACGCATAGGGCAGCTTGCGGACACATACTGTGAATAGCTCCGCAATTACCGTCACCAGCACGGTGATCGGCAGCCCAAGTCCAAAGAACCATCCGCTGCTCCCCACCAGATAGGTCAGCATATACAGATATGCCGCCACCGCCACGCCGTCCAGCAGCAGGGACACATAGACAGGCTGTCTCTTAAAGATGACCACCGGGATCAGTATCACCCACAGGACAATACAGACCCCGCCTACCGCCAGGGACCAGAGCGCACCCTGAAAACTCAGCGCGTTCAGCACGCCGCAGATCACCCCCGTGGCAGCCAGAATGGCAGTCAGGAGAATCCCTATGTCCTTCCTCTTAACAGTCTCCACCTGCCCCTTCTCACTGGGAAAGGGCGAGGATTCTTCTTTCCGTTTCCCAAGCTCATTCGGATTGAGCACGACGGTATTGCATAGGGGACACCTTCCGGCATCCGCCTGTAATTCCACACCACAATTTACACAATATGACATAAGATACCTCCTGTTTCCGTCCCGGAACCGCTTTCAACTCCGGAACCGCTCTCAGTTCCGGCTGCCTGCCTTTACTCAGATCCGGCTGCTCCTGCCCCCAGATCCGGCTGCCCTATGCTTTCAAATCCGGTTGCTCTCTATCTTCACATGGATACCGTCCTTTACCAGCTTCCGGAAAAAATATCGCTCCACATCGGTCTCCACGATACTGCTTGCGAAATTGATGGTCAGGATATCCTCAAAGCTGATGATGGCGCAGTTTGTCCTGGTAGAATAGGGTTGTCCCATATAAATGTCAAACCGCTCAATATATGGTTTCATCCCCTCCGGCACCTTCAGCGCCCCCATATTGGTCAGTCCGGCGGAGGAATTTTTATCCTGTATCTTGGTATAGAATGTCCTCACCGCGAAATCCTTGAGGAAGAGAGGCACCACACGGATCAAGGGATTCCGCTGTGTGGCGGCATTCGTTGTGATATCGCCCCTGAGCAGCTTTTCATTGATATAATAGCGCATATAATTATGCACCTGGGTCACAATCTCCTCAAAAGTATACTCTCCCAGTCTGGGATCCACTCCCGGGTAGATCATGGTAATAAAATTCCGAAGTGTGATCGTGGGGAAAAAACGGCGCAGGTTCACCGGCATGGCTATTTTCACCGGTCTCTGCCTCACAGGCCTGTCCTCCTCCTGCTTTTGTAAAAGCGCATGGAGCAGAACTGCATTGAGATACTCCGTGATCGTGGCGTTATACCTCTTTGCCACAGCCATCACCTCGGATACCGACAGGATGCCGTCCACAATGTTCAGCGTATAGAAGGGCTCCTTCGTCCCCCTGACGCGGTAGGCTTTCTCCCCGAGCCTGGGCGGACACACTCGCGCGTTGGCATAACGCATGTACGCATCCTCCAGCTCCTCCTTGTCAGGCTCCTCATGGATATCCAGCACAAAACCTCCATTGGCGATCTCATCATGTCCCAGAAGCCTCAAATAAGTCGCCGTCAGGGTCTGCAGAACGCACATTCCGCCCGTGCCGTCCCCCAGACTGTGATGGGCTTCCAGCGCGATCCTCTTCCCAAAATAGTACACCCTGACCAGGTATCTGTTATTTGCTTTAAAATACATGGGCTGGCAGGGATTTTTCACATCCTCCTGGACAAAAGGACCCGGACGGTTATTTGGCTCCAGGTAACGCCAGAACAGCCCTTTCCTGATCGCCGCCTTGTAGGTGGGAAACCTGGGAAGTGTCATGTCAAGTGCCTTCTGAAGAGCCTGTGGATCCACTTCCTCCTTCAATACCACCGACAGCCTGTAGACAGAAGAAAAATCCCTCCTTTGCAGGGTCGGATATACAATGGCGGACAGATCCAGCTTATACCAGTCCGTCTTCTCTGCTTTTTCTCTGGGAAGCCGCGCTTCTGCCAAGGACATCACTCCTTTCCATACTCATGTAAAAAGCATCCCTTTGTGATGCTTCAAATATACGTCTGCCATAATTTCCTATAAGGTAAAAAGAACTGTTCACTAACTACTTAGTAAACAGTTCTTCCAATCGTGCAGGAGAAGAGACTTGAACTCTCATGGTATTGCTACCACACGGACCTGAACCGTGCGCGTCTGCCAATTCCGCCACTCCTGCGAACAAAGTTTATTATACATACTACTTAGGTAAAAGTCAACCTATTTTTTAAAAAAATTTCAAAAAAGGAAACAGTTCAGCCCCGATCGTGCCAGGCGGCTTGGGTTTGTGGAGGAAGGGACGGC
>CAOKWI010000121.1 GCA_948473115.1 uncultured Lachnospiraceae bacterium
CGGCTGCGGCAACCTGACCAGCCTGGATGTGAGCGGTTTTAATACCGCCAATATAACGGATATGGGGTTCATGTTTGCCGGCTGCGGCAGTTTGACCAGTCTGGACGTGGGCGGTTTTAATACTGCCAATGTAACGGATATGCAAGAGATGTTTCGTGGCTGTAGTTGCTTGAGTAGTTTAGATTTAAGTGGCTTTAATACGAGTAGTTTGACGAGGATGCATTCTATGTTTAGGGGTTGTAGCAGTTTGCGTATTTTGAACTTAAGTAACTTTGATACTAGTAATGTACGAAATACAGATATGATGTATTTATTTTATGGATTATATAGCTTAAATAGTTTAGATTTAAACAGTTTTGACACAAAAGGAATTACACGTATGGACGGTATGTTTGAAGGATGCGAAAACTTGGTTACTTTGAATATAAGTAGCTTCGATACGAGCAGTGTGGAAAGTATGATTTATATGTTTAGAGATTGTAGTAGTTTAAAGAGTTTGGATTTAAGTAGTTTTGATATGAGCAATTTATCGTCCTTAAGTAATGATATGGGGATGTTTGCAGGATGTGACTCCTTGTCGGAAATATACACGCCGTATATTGTAAAAGGAAGAACCGGATTACCAACAATATTCAACGCCGTCTGGCATCTGCCGGACGGCACGGAGGTAACTGAATTACCACAGAACCTCAGCACAAGTGTCCTTCTTACACGCACCCCGGTCATCACGACCACTACGGAGTCGTTGAACATGCCGGATGTGGTCAGGGTAAAGTACGTCCCCTATTCCTACACCGTGCAGACCGATAACACCGACCCTGACAACCAGGTAACCTTTTCCGTGGTGGCGGGTAGACTGGCGGACGGATTGCGGATGTATCCGGCTACCGGTGAAATATATGGTGTACCCTTAGAGGCAGGCGAGTTCCATATAACTGTGCAGGCAGACTACAGTAATCCGAAATATCCTTCTTCGCAGGCACAATTGACATTGATCGTGCTGGAAAATACGGATACGAATGTAGCTACTGCCACAGATTCTGGATATGAGATCACCCGGCCTGTACCGGAACTCAATGTAGGCGGTCTGTCAGGTGACGATACCCAGCTTCTGGTTTCGGAGGGCGAATATGCAGAATTTCAGGATGCGGTCTATCTGGACGGCAGACGGTTGCAGAGCGGGACGGAATATACTTCCGAAGCTGGAAGTACCAGAATTACCATTCAGAACCAGACATTGGCAGATGCAGGGGCGGGAAGCCATACTTTGAGCCTTGAGTTCCGTACCCAGGACGGTGATTTAAAACGTGCAGCCCAGAATCTTGTGATCTCCGGTACAGGTAATTCCGGAAATACTGGAAATGGTGGAACGACAGACGGCAATGGAAGCAGTAGTGGAACGACAGGTGACAATGGAAACAATAATGGCGTACCCGCTGGCAATACCGGCAACGGCGGAGACACAGGTGATGATACAGATGGCGGACAGAATGTGACATCGGTTCCCAGCACCGCAGCAGTAATCGATTATATAGTACAGCCCGGGGATAATTTATGGAGGATTGCGCAAAAATTCCTGGGGAATGGCGGTTACTGGAAACAGATTTACAGGGATAATATGGACGTCATCAGCACCCCTGACAGGCTCCGGGTAGGGCAGCATATTAAAATCTACCTGACAGCCGGAAATGACATGGCGGGAGTGTCCGGAACAGCATCCAATCTGTCCATGCCGGCAACGGGGAACACCTATGCCGTACAGCCGGGGGATACTCTCTGGAGGATCGCCGGACAGGTTTACGGAAAGAATGAGCGCTGGCGGGAGATTTATGAGGCAAACAGGACCATTCTGTCTGATCCGAAGCGTATCTATCCGAAACAGACACTGATCATACCATAACAGGAATCTGATAGACGAAGCGTTCTTTTTCGTTGATGCGGCGGCTGTATTCGCCCTGCAGGTTGACGGAGAGAGGTTCCGGCAACCTGCTTCTGGACGGATTTTTGCACATAGGTCATGTTCGTCTCGGAGAAAAATGGCTCGGACATTATTTTATGAATTATTCGGTTTATCGATAACCGTCCTGACCCGGTATTTCTTCCTGTTGCAGGCAATGCCATACTTCACAATGTTTTCCGCGCCGTCCTGCCGGAGCCGTTCCTCGTAGTCCATTTCCTCTATCTGCTCCAGGGCTTTCCTGCATCCCGCCTCCAGGCTGTCCTCATCACCCGCCTCCGAGTATTTCACCTCGATTCCAATCCCGGTGCATCCCTCCTCCGTTTCCACCAGTATGTCGCTGTAACCGTCCCCGGATTCCGCGTTGGAGAACACGTCCCAGTCCTCCCGGTGGCTGAGCAGGCCAAGCAGGATGCCGTGGTAGAAATGTTCCTTCCTGTCTTTTCTTACGGCAGTGTCACGGACGCTGATGGCTTTTTTCAGGTATGCATTGAACTGTGCCTCAACTGCTTCCGCGTCCCCCAGGAGGAATGATTCACAGAAAGCGTCCAGCTTCGGCGTCTCCCTGCGTGCCTCCTCCTGGAACCATTCCAGGATCTGTTCCACAAAGATCTGCTGAACCTCCAGGTTCGGTATCGCCAGCAGGTACGCGCCATCCTTCGTCCTTCCGCGCTGGGTCAGATATCCGGTGGTAAAAAGCACACTCCATACATTGTCAATGTTTTCATACAGTTCCCTGTAGGTCAGTTCCTGGATTACCTTTTTCGGGATGCATTCCCCGTCCACCAGCTGCTCGATTTCCCGCCTGGTTCTCTGCGTTGCCTTCCGGAGGAATGTCCTGATAATGTCGTTTCCGCTGGAATTGACCCAGAACGCCCTGGGAGCCGCATCCGGATCCGTACGTAGTTCATCGCAGTAATTGATCACATCCCAGGGGCAGTAAACCTCCGTTTTCCCGAAGGTATAACCGTCATACCATGTCCTGACCTGTTCATATTTCCCGTCAGCCCCATAATGATGCAGCATTGCCCTGACCTCCGCATCGGAAAAGCCAAAGTACTCCCCAAACTGCACGTTGGTGATGGACATGACCTTCAAATTATTCAGGCCGGTAAAGATGCTCTCTTGTGGTCTTTCGCAGAAAGACCATGCGATACGTAGGCATCCTGTCATCACCGCAAGAAACAGGTCGTCGTTGCTCTTTAGCGTCTGGCTGAGCAGGTTTCGAACCGTCATTACCATCTCCTCATAATAGCCGGACCGCCGCGCCTTGTCCAGGGGCACATCGTATTCATCAATCAAAAGGACGACCTTCTGCCCGTAATGCTTCCGAAGTAATTTGGAAAGAAGCTTCAGGCTCCCTTCCAGTACATCGTCAGGCATGGGGAACCGGGTAGTTTCAATGTCGTTTTCATTGTCATGCAGCAGCCCCCACAATCAGCTATTTTGATTTCTTCTACTTAATTGTAAACAATCCTTGCTGAAAAAGCAACTACTTTTCCATAAGCTGCAAGCTGAACTGTTACGCTGAGCGTTATGGTATCCGGCATCTGCTAAAATGGCAAAATACAGTTGAATAATGTAAAAATATAGTTTATACTTGTATGGTCGTGTTGAAGTGATATGTACACAGTTATATGGTTCATATACGGAAAGGAGAATTAAGAAACATGAAATGGAAGACCTGGAGATGTGGATTGGCGCTGCTGCTGGCTGCAGCATTCCTGTTTTCCATCCAGCCGGTGAGGGCGGAAGGGGAGCATCCAACGGAGAAGGAAGTGGTACTGGGAGGTTCCGGAACGGGAACGGTATCTGACAGGGAAAATAATAGTGGAACAACTGTGGATGGCAATAATGGAACAACCGTGGATAACGATAATGGAACAACCGTGGATAATGGGAGAACCGTAAATAACGATAATGGGGCAACCGTGGATGGCAGTGTGTCAGGCAATAATCCGGCGGTTATGCCGCGTGCTGAGGGCATGGCGGCACTGTCCGTCAGCAGCCTTGCTGATCCTGATGCAGGGATCGAGGTAAGGGACGGCGTTGTTTATTCCACCAGGAAAGTATTGCTGGACAGCTATCACGGTAATACCTATGATATCCTGTTGACGTATACAGGTGCGGAAGCTATGGAAAAGCTGTCGCTGGAACTGGTATCGGACACAGTGGAATTAAAGGAGATGCCGGGAGAATCGGAAAACCAGATCAGGGTAGACCTGACTGCCATGGAAGGCGTGGAGGCGGGAACGGATGTTTCCGGCACATTGACGATCCGGTCAGCGGAGCAGGTATTGGCAGTGCTCACACTGACCGGCACGGTGGGAGATCCGTCCATCACCACGCTGGAGATTCCGGAAACGGTTTTGTACGTCCCTTACGGATACAAACTCCAGAGCAGTAATCAGTACGACTGGAATCAGGTATATTACAGGCTGGACAGCGGTGCGCTGCCCGATGGCATGATGGTAAGGGATAACGGTGAAATCTACGGTGTCCCTAAAGAAAAAGGAGAATTTACCTTCACGGTGCATATGTATAATTACAATCACTATACAGGGTTTGGCAGCAGCAGTCGGACATATACACTGGTGGTCAGGGAAAACACAGATGAAAATGTGGACATGTCAACGGATGAGGGATATGAACTTTCAGAGCGTGTGCAGAATATCGGCATAGATTCCCTGCTCTCCGTTTCTTCCAACAGCAATGTGATTCCCAGCCAGCTGCTGGTTTCACAGGGCGCTTATGACGAGTTTGTGGATGTATACCTGGACGGTGTGAGGCTGGAGGAAGGGAGGCATTATCAGTCGGAATCCGGCAGTACCAGAATTACGATCAGGAGTTCGACGCTGATTTCTTTTGGTGTGGGAACACATACCCTGGGAGTGGAGTTTCGTACCGGAATCACGGATACCTTAAAGCGTGCGGCCCAGAATTTTCAGGTCAGTGAGATTGTCAGGGAGCCTGATGCCGCTCAGGAGGACGATGACGATTCGGTGGGACAGGTCGCGGAGGTTGTGGCCGAAAAGCTGTATTATACCGTTGTGAAGGGCGATAATCTGAGCAATATTGCCAGAACCGTCGGAAGCAGCCTTGCGCAGCTTCTTGCGTGGAATCCCCAGATCAAGAACCCTGACCTTATTTTTCCCGGACAGGTGTTTCTGGTGGGATATAAGCAGGGCAGCGCGGCAGCGGCGGCATTGAGTCTGGAAGGCGCGGCTTATGACGAGGTAAAGAAGGGCGACTGCCTGTATAAGATTGCGGGAAGGAACAGTGTGACGTTGAAGGCGATTCTGGATATGAATCCTGAAATAGCGAAACAGAAGTATATATACCCGGGGCAGAAGGTTCGCGTAAGGTAAGGAACTGTCAAAGAATTAATCTTTACAATTCCTGGAGGATTCCTGGCGGCTGTCCGGATGTATTCCCTCCCCGCCGGAATAAAAGGAAAAACAAATGAGGAAGAGAGCAGAAGGTTTGATCAGGGCAGCAGTCGAGGCATACTGCCTGCTGTTGTTTGTATTGCTGCCACTGTATATGAAGCACGGCTTTACCATGATCGGAGATGTAAAGTATCAGCTTTTTCGGGATATGACGATTCTGTTCTGCGTCCTGTTGTCCGTATTGCAGTTTATATGGTGTGTGAACGGCGGTGGAAGGAAGAAAACTGCCGGAACTGTTTCCAGGACGGATATTCTGATGCTGGGGTATCTGGTGTCCTCGCTGCTCTCTTTTGTGTTCAGCATGGATCGTCATACCGCCCTGTGGGGCTTTCAAGGATGGTATATGGGACTCCTCAGCCAGCTGATGTTTGGCTGGATCTATTTTGTCCTGTCCCGCTGGTGCGGCATGGCGGAAAGTGTGCGTAAAGCGATGCTGTCATGCCTTATTTGCGCAGGGATCGTGATGGCGCTGGCAGTGCTGAACCGGTATGCGTTCGATCCGCTTGGAATGTTGGAAGGAATGGGACAGGGCACATGGGAGGCGGAGCATCTGCTCTCCACCATAGGGAATCAAAACTGGTACTGCGGCTATGTCAGTGTGGCGGCTCCGGTCTGTTTCTATTACGGTTATGCCGGTGGGAAAAGCATGAGGGCAGTGGGACTGGCGGGCTGCCTGGTCACTTTCCTGACAATCATGACCCAGGGCAGTGAGGGCGGTTATTTGATTCTTCTGGCAATGATGGCGGTGCTTTTCGTGGATGCGTTAGGCAGCAGAAAATGCCTCCTGAGATTCTGTCTGACAGCGCTGTGTTGTCCGGCGGCGTCTCTGCTGGGTATACAGGGAATCCGGCTGAGGGGACTGGTGCTGGTGGAGGACGGCTTCTTGAGGATGGCTTTGTTCTGGAAGGGCTGGGGTGTGCTGTTCCTTTTGCTGGGAGGAGCCTGTCTGACATTGTACCTCAGGGAGAAACAGGAAAGAAAGGATCTTCTGGCAGGCGGAAGAATCCGTAAGGCCGTATTGGCAGCGTGCGGTATCCTGGCTGTTATTGGGGTGGGCGCCTTTTCCCTGTGCCAGGTCTCGGATGTGGTCTGGGCAGCGCTGGGAGAAAGGCGTCTGCTGCGGATCACGGATGACTGGGGAAATGACAGGGGTGCGCTGTGGCGTATGAGTTGGGAATGTTTTCTGCGGAGCCCCTGGTATCGGAAATGGCTCGGGGCGGGGCCGGACTGTTTTTATCATGCCTTGTATGCTGTCTTTGCAGTGAATGATGTGATCCACCCGGTTGGACAATGGGAAACAGCGGTCTATGCCAATGCCCATAACGAGTGGCTGAACATGCTTATCAATCAGGGAGTACTGGGAATGGCCAGTTATGTGGGGATATTTGCCGTGAGTTTTGTAAGGCTTTGGAGGAGCCGCAGGCGGACAAGGGAAGTGTACTGGGGGATTATGGCGATAGCGGGATATTGTGCATATGGAACAGTCAGCTTCCAGCAAATAACTTCCACACCGTTGATCTTTGCAGTCCTGGGAATCTCGGAAGGGATACTGCGGGATCAGGGGTGCTTTTCGAAGGAGACTGCCACATTATGATGATATGCAGAGACTACTCCTGTATTGACAGTAGCCTTTTCAGGCGGAGTATTTCAGCGTCCTTATCAGCGATCTCGGCGTCCTTATCAGCAATGATTCCGCGTACCTTATCTTCACAGTCCTGGTATCCCTTGTCATAAAATTCTCTGGAGCTGGTGCCATATAACCTGAAAATACCTTCGCAACACATGAGCGTACCTCCTTTGTTGGAATAATTGGCAGTAGTAAGCTGGTTCATGTATTCCTCATAGTCTGGCTGTCCCTGATGCAGGGAATAGTCCTCCGCGAGTTGTTCCACCAGCCGGGAGTCGTCCAGCTGATTGGTAAGACAGCGCAGATAGAGGGAATCTTCCGGGGAAAGATTCCGGATTACAATGATCTGTACGGGGAAAATATCCCCATATATATAATAAATCCCGTCAGATGATTTTGCAACTGTTTTCCCACATTCTTTCGTCAAATGCTTCATTAGTTTCGCAGGATAGTGGTGGCAGAGGAGAGACAGGGTGATTTCATTCCGTGTAAAGGGTGCTTCCTTTGCGTTTTCCGCGATGAGCAGTGCGGCATATGCAATTGTTTTATAGTAGGAATGGATGGTAATGGAAGAAAGGATCCCCTTGATTTCGAAAAGATTATATGGGCGGAAGATGCGGGCGAGGCTGTGGGGAATTGTCATATCCGGAGGTTTGCACGGTACCAAAAGATCGATGCGGCATTTGCCGTTGAGCAGCCGGTATTCGGGGTGGTATTCGAGATACTGTGTGTAATCCCGAAAGGTTATTTTTACTGCACATACGGCTGCGGTATGCCAGTTGGTTCGTATTTTTTTCATATGTATATCCTCTTTAGGCAGTAAATCAATATTTTTGATAATATAATCCTTTTTGTGGGTTTTGCCGTATGGATGGATTATTTAAACTTTTATCCCTTGGGAAAATGGTGACATACCAATGATAAATCCTTATATTAAGCCTGTAACAAAAAAAATAAGAACATACTTTGACGATATCAGATAAAAGATACAGTGTCAAGGGAAAAAACATCCTGAACACGGAAATCAATTTTCAAAAAAAGATAGATAAGATATAATGAAGGCATGGAT
>CAOKWI010000122.1 GCA_948473115.1 uncultured Lachnospiraceae bacterium
CTATCCATGCCTTCATTATATCTTATCTATCTTTTTTTGAAAATTGATTTCCGTGATGATAAAGACAGGGTTATTTCCTTAATTGGATTGGATCTGGCTCGGGAAATAAAATCTATGGATAAGGATGCCGACATAATTTTTCTGCCTGCTTATGAGAAATATGCCATTCCAAGTTATAAGTTGCGGGCATATTATTACATCCTGAAAGAGGAATGCGAAAGTGAGATTCCGGTTGTATTGAAGCGGATATGGCAGGAACGTCTGGACGCCCAAAAGGATTATTATGTGATCTGCCATTCTTTCTATGGAAAAAGGGTGCGGCCGAATGACATCGTGTACTTGGTGAGAGAAAAGAAATATGTTGTTTTCTGCTGCACGAAGGGGAAAGAATATAGGAAGGGGAAGGGGTAAATGTGGGCGCTGTCAATGGACAGGGCGGGCAACTCATACCGGTGGTTGTGCCGGTGGTGGTAAATCCCGGCACGGTAAGGATGCATATTGAATACCAGCGTCCCAGAATGAGAGAGGGAAAGAACCTGGCGATGTTGCAGGAGGAGTTTATAGAGCCCAGTGCATTCCTCGCAGAAATTCAGGAAGGATTTGAGACGGCCTATATTTTCCTGGCCGGACAGCGGCAAAAGACAGCGGAGATGCTGGGGCTGTTCCGGAATGCGCAGGGGCGCTATCTGGTGCGGGATACACAGCAGTATTCCATGTTGCTGATGACGCTGGGGCATCCGGATCTGCTGGTCAGGGATCCGGACAGACAGCCGGTCTGGGATGTCCTGGAAAAAGGAATGGGATCCGGGGAGGCTGCCGGGTGGCTCCAGGAGCAGGAAAAACAGGAATTGCTGAGAGGGGACGTGCCCTATTTCTGCTTCCATGTCTGTAGCAGGGATCTGTACAGCGGGACAGGAGAAATATGGAAGGATTATTTTGATCGCCCTGCCCTGCACTGTGTGGAAAGCCGGAGAATGGCATGGTGCCATGGCTGGGGAGGCATTGTTATGGCAAGGCTGGCAGCGGCAGGATACGTGGAGGGAAGCTTCCGGGCGGAACTGGAGGAAGCAGGCACCTTCGCCAAAAGGAAGGCGGACCAGCTGCTCCATGGAAGAAAAGCGTTTCCTGAAGGGGAGATGGTTCCGGAAACCAGCCTCTGTCTTTGCCACGGAGCGTGCGGGAATCTGGCGCTGCTCTGGGGGATCGGGGAAAAGGAGAAGTCGGGACTGATGCAGGACAGGATCATAGGGACAATCTGCCGGAAAGAAACGGATCTCCGGCAAATACTGGGACTGCAGGAGTGTGATAACTACGGCCTTTTGGGGGGAATCTCCGGGATCGGGTACAGCTGCCTGTGCGGACCGGAAAAGATACTGGAACTACTGTGCATGGATCCATGATGCTGACCCTGGGAAAAAACTGCCACCTGTACGGTTGGACGCTCCAAGGAGCATCCAACCCAACTTCCACATTCACAAAACCCGCGCTTACGCGCTCCTGCGTCTGCTTGCGCATCCGCGTTTTGCTTATAAAGAGGGGTGTTGTCACACCCTCTTGGAAGTAGGTTGCTAATCCAATGCCCCGTCTGCATTGCCATAAATGGCATGCAGTCAGGGCATCGGATTGCAACCGTACAGGTGGAAAAATTGGTGGTCAATAACCGACCGTTTGTGGCCAACATATTAAAAAAAGGGAAAAGACCGTGTATGATGTAGAAAAATGTAACACCAGCACATAAAAGCACTTAAAAAGGTTTTCATATCGGTAGGTCGTAGAAGTACGTTTAAGGAACATAGCTTTGCCTGTTGTCCGCTATCCACGGACAATGGCGAAGCTATGTTTTTTGTATAAACCCGGAAACGCAGGCTGACGGGTCTGCCCATCCGGGTGGGTACATTCAATTCCGGCAGGACGGTACAGCACGGACTGTTCAGGGATCAATGCGGCGCTGTACCGGGGGGTATGAGAGGATGGAGGGACAGATGCAGGAACAGGTCAATACAAGGATATGGATCGATTCACAGGAAATCGACATGGTAAACCCGGGAATCAGGCTGGAGGCGGAAGCAGGGGATCACGCCAGGTTTTCCCTGGCGGGGATCCTAAAGGAGGGAAGCCGCCGGCTGGCGGATACGGTAAGCCCCATGTCGGAGATACAGGTACGGCTGGGGGACAGCAGGGATTACTTCTTTTGGGGAGTGGTGACCGCCGTGGATGTCAGGATCAAGATGTCCGGCGGCAGGCAGTATCAGGAACTGTCCCTGGAAGCCATGTCGCCCACATGCCGCCTGGACCAGGAAAAGAAATGCGCGGCCTTCCAGAAGCGGGAAGCTGTCTACAGCGAAGTATTCCAGGCCGTGGGAATATGAGACGAGCCGGACGAACCGGGCTTTCTGCACCTACCTGGAACAGGAGAATCCCTCCCTGTTCAATTATTTCGAGAGGGGACTCTATGTGGAAGACAACGAGGGGGAGACCATGGATGTAAGCTACATGCTGGGGGCCAACAAGGCACTGAACTCCGGAAGCGACCAGTGGGAAACGGTGACCAGGACCATGACGGAGGACAGGGGGATGTACAACGGCTTCCTGGAAGCCTGCCGGCAGGAAGGGGGAAGAAGCACCGGCGAGCTGCGGGAGGACTTCCTGGACCAGGTATCGCAGCCTGGTTACAATGGCTCAGCCAGGTATACAGAATACATGAATACCCCCAGCCAGGACATGAGGGACATGTACTGCAGCCAGAATTTCTATGCCCCCGAAAGCCTGACGGTACAGGAGCAGAACAGGGGTATCCTCCATAACATGATCAGCGGGCGTATACGAGGGAAGATGTGCTCGGACCAGGAGGACATATACAGTATCACGGCAGACCAGGCGGCACAGGCTGACACCATCGTGGATGACTTCCTGGACCAGCTGGAGAAGGATACCAGAGGGAGATGAACATGAAGGTATTGGAGCAGGGAAACCTGAAGATAACAGGGGCAGGATGCCTGGGGGCAGTGGAGGAAGTGTATCTGCACCAGGCATTCGGGAGGCATGGGATACTGGAGGCGCTGGTATGGCTCCTGCCAGACCAGGACAGCGACGGAAAAAACAGGAACTGGGAGGGAATGCCGGTATCCCTGTCCCCCATGGAGCCAGGGGCGGCGCCCCTCTTCTCCGGCCTGGTACAGCGTGCCAGTTTCCGGAAGGTCAAGGGCCGTCCCGCGGTACGGCTGGAGGCGGCATCCTATACCATACTGCTGGACAAAGGGAAAAGGAACCGTTCCTTCCAGAAGGAGAGCCGTACCTACGGGGAACTGGTGCGTGGCCTGTTTTCCCCATGCAGCGGCGCCTGCATCTGGGGAGGGGAAGGGGAGAATGCACAGGTGGGAAGGTTCCTGATGCAGTACCAGGAGAGCGACTGGCAGTTCCTCCGCCGGGTGGCATCCCTGCAGGGGAACGCGGTGGTCCCGGAGGTGCGCCTTCCCGGCGCAAGGCTGTACATAGGGGTGCCGTGGACAGCCGTGGCGCCGCCCCTGGAGGCGGATGCCTGGCGGACCAGGAAAAGCCTTGCCAAAACCCCCGGCATGGCGGATAATGGTGTTAATAACTTCATGGGCTGTCACAGATTTGACCGCGTCCGCTGTCGCAGATTTTAGATACAATAATTATAAATGGAAAAGTTTCAATTGATGATATAAGGGCTAATCCTAGTGCTTTTAGTGGAAAATCAGCAGAAGAAATTGCAGATGTTCTTAGAAACTCTGGTTATGATATGACAATAAGAAATTCTACAAGGTCTAGAAGTGGTGCACAAATAATACAAATCAATAATCCTGGTGGTGGAAGAAATATTTCACAAATTCAGGTTTCGCCAGGAGGAGGACGTCACGGTAGTAATCCATATGTTAAGATTAGTACTACTGACCAAGGAATTATTAAAGTTGTTGATGGAATTGAAGATACATATAAAACAGACGGAAAAGAAATTGCAGCAATCATTTTTTCGGGAGGTAACTAAAAATGTTGTTAGATATTTCAGCACCAATAGTGCCATTTGAAGGATTTGGAAAAATAAAACTATACAGTACAAGAGATGAATTACGAGAATTATTAGAAAAAGAGGATGTTGAATCGGAAATTATAAATAATAATTGGATTCGATATGACATTCAAAATTGTGTTGAGTTGTTTTTTCATTTAAAAAATAATAAGTTATTTCGTATAACCACATTAGAAAATTACCAAGGTAAACTGCTTGAAAAAATAGGAGTTGGAACTACTGAAAAAGAATTGTTGGAAGTAGAACCATCATTTGTATATAATGATTTTGAAGAAGTGTGGGAATCCGAAAAAGGAATATTTATTGAAACGGATGTAGAAACTAACACTGTAAGATGGATATCTGTTTATATTAGGGAGTTGGACAATGATGACTTTGAAAGTGCAAATTGGTAGATTTGTAACATTTATCTGGATGAGAACCCAATACTCATGTTACAGAGGTGCTCACCAGGGAGCATAGGAGGGAAGAAGATTTCTTTCACAATTAGGGAAACGCTGATTAAATTACTATCATAGTTACCCGTACACCGTTAGGTGTAGTATAATAGGATCATCACAATACTAAGGATGGTGCATGGGTATGAAGCAGCAAACTTTCAGCGATATTGAATATTCCAACCGCAGGAAAAAGACCAGACGTGAGGAGTTCCTTGATTCCATGGATGAATTGATCCCCTGGGACCACTGGGTGGACATCATCCGTCCTTACTACCCGTCGGGAAAGCGGGGACGGCCGCCGAAAAATATTGAGGCCATGCTGCACATGTACCTTATGCAGAACTGGTTCAACCTTTCGGATGCCGGTATCGAGGATGACATCTACGACAGTTATGCCATGCGCAGTTTCATGCACCTTGATTTCCTTACGGAACAGGTGCCGGATGCCACGACCCTCCTGCATTTCCGCCACCTGGTGGAGGAAAACAGGATCGGTGAAAAGATTTTTTCCGATGTAAGGTCCAGGCTGGAAAGGGCCGGCCTGATGATGCATGGCGGAACCATCGTGGATGCCACAATCATCGCTGCCCCCAGTTCCACCAAGAACAGGGAGGGAAAGCGGGATCCTGAAATGCACCAGACCAGGAAGGGGAACCAGTGGTATCATGGGATGAAGGTACATTCCGGTGTGGATGCAGGAAGCGGCTATGTCCATACGATCACGGGTACAGCAGCCAATGTGCATGACATTGAGGAAACGTCAAAGCTGGTCCGTGAGGATGACGAGGTCGTGTATGGGGATTCCGGGTACAGCGGGGCAGGCAGCCGGGAGGAGGTCTGCAATGACGGGCATCTGTCAAAGGTGGAGTTCCGTACAAACAGACGTCCATCCAGCATGAAGATCCCGGCTTCCTACAAGGGCATCAACTGGGACAGGCAGATAGAAAACCGGAAGTCATCCACACGCTGCAAGGTGGAACATCCATTCCTGATCGTCAAGAAACAGTTCGGATATGCCAAAGTGGCATACCGCGGCATAGCCAAGAACATAAACCGGTTCCATATCCTGTTTGCCAGTGCCAATCTGGTCATGTGTGCCAGGGCAGGGCGGGGCAGGGAATTCTGTGGGGCATAAGTGCGCCCATTTTTAAGGATTCCCCTAAGGAAATGGGAATTCCGGAGGGCATCCACAGGGTATTGATACCCATATCACTACAAAACATGTCCGATAGGGTAGTCAGGGGCATTGAGTAATCAATTAATCAGCGTTTCCTTAGAATTATTTTTCTGTCTAACCAAAAAATAAGCCTGTAAGCCGTTTTTCATGCTAGAGCGTGTTTGAAAATTCATTCCCGCCATCTGCACGCCCCACTTTGCGGCATCTTTGCCCCTCATTCGGTCAACGTAGCCCACTACGCCTCCCTCATTCGGGTCAAATCTGCCACAAATTGTGACGCACAGCTGACGGAAAGCATTTTTCAAACACGCTCTAGCAAACTTATTATACGAGGGAAATATAATGGAAAAATATGAATATTTAGAGAATTGGAATAGTGACAAACTTGTTATACTTATTAATGAAATGCTTGATTTTGAGGAAACAACAAAGGCTCTTATGATTCTTGAAGAAAAAGATATAAAAAAAGCTTTGGAACTTGGAAAAGATATTATAAAAAATAATAGAGGAGATGACTTTTTACAGGCAACAGTTTGGAATATTTTATTTTTTGAAAATCAACAGGATATGATAAATGCAGTGAACGAAAGAGAGGCAAATATCGGTAAAATATTGTTGGATGAAATCATTATTGATTTATCAAATCAAAATATTGCTATCAATAAGGAGATTCTCGAAAGAATTCGAAATACCTATATGTCAATTAGTAATAAAATAGATATGCGTTGTAAATATGAGGAGTTTTTAAAATGCTATTTTGATCACTAAGCGGCTGCGGATGGAGGCATTGCTTACAGGGATGGTTTTTGATGTTATGTTGTGCAACATAGCATGAATGCAAGATGAGTAAGATATAGCTGGGATTATAAAAATCGGATTTCATTATATGGTGATGAAGGGCATCAACAAGGGAGATGACCTGGTGTCATCTCTGAAGGTCACTTACAAGGTGACAGCAGACAAGGCAGCGAGTGCGCAGAGGTACCTGGATGATGTCTTTGAACAGATGAGGGCAGGCAGGATAGGGAACGGGAAGTACCAGTACGGCTTTGCGGGCGGATACATGGATGAAAGCAGCCTTTTCATATATGAAATATATGATGATGCCGGGAACACACTGTCCCGTGTCAGCAGGATGGATGAAATTGCCGACCCAGGCGTGGTAAAAGGACTGGGAGGGGCAGGGCATCCTGGCGGTGCGGATTATAAGCCGCCATATAAACCAGGAACTATAGTGAAAGAAATTGAACTTACTGAAAATACTACTTTTGTCAGAGTATATGACAATATGCCAGATGGATCAGGTATGTATGGAGGTTGGGTAATGAAAGCAGAGGATATTGAAGGACTGACGCCTTTGGAAATATAGAATAAGTTTGCTTTACCCAACACTCCTAAATATGTATGTGATGTGGAATTGGATGCTAGAACTCATATAAGAATGGGTGAAGTTAATCCTTTAGATGGATGGGGATTCGGTGGTGGAATACAATATGCTTTAATTGGTCAGAGAATTGGTGATTTTAAGAATGAAAGGCTTTTGGAGGGTAAATAAATGCATCAATACGTGAAGAAACATATTGAAATCAATAATAAAAGTTATGATTTCGAATTTGACATTCGATCCGTAATCCGGTACAAAGAGAATTATATAGTATTACTTGGAATTCCATTTAATAAAGCAGAGATTAATAATATTTATTGCTTGGATGCTCAGGCTAAGCTACTTTGGCAATCTGAAGATTTATCTATTTTTCATCCAGAGTTAAAAAATCTTCTTCCTTATGAGCAGATAGGTATAAAAGATGATGCTCTATTTGCATCAGATTTTTATGGCCGTAGCTATAAAATTAATATAGAAAGCGGGAGGGTAGAAGAAATCAATATTGTTAAATGAAAATGGTTGATTATCTCAAAAAAGCCTTGATTTACGGGCATACAAGCAGGATTTCAAGCTGAATTTACTACCAATTTACTACTTTTGAGGGAAAGAGCCTTGATATGCCGCCCGGAACCCTGCAAGCCCAGCCACCAGCACACAGCATTGAGAAAGAATAAATGAAAACTGAATACGACGCATACGCGGCGTTTCTCTATCCCAACACGGGAGAACAGGAACGCCGCTTTTTTTATGCCCTCATGTTACGCAGTAGGGGCGAAAAGAGCCTTGCTATATGCGGCTTTGCGGGCGCACTTTTGCCGGGGACAGGGATTTATACCTAAACCCGGCAAAATGGCGTTCTATCGCGTAACAAATCCACAACCAAAGGAGTGATGAAGCTATGGCAGTTTTCCGAGTGGAGCGCAACAAGGGCTATACCGTTATGAGCAACCACCATTTACG
>CAOKWI010000123.1 GCA_948473115.1 uncultured Lachnospiraceae bacterium
ATCCTTCCTGGCAAATATCGTATGAATCAAGATGCAAAGAAACTCTAAATATTTTCACCTGCATGGTTGGAATATTCTTAAAATTGGCTCTAAATAGTTACTACGATTATGCAATGTAAAGAGGGATTGATCTATATACATTAAAACTTGCAGGAAACAGGCACAGGGGAGACAGGGGTACTTTCTGCGGCGTGAGTGAGATGTGGAGAGGAGACTTCGGCGAGGTGAGCCCAAGAGGGTGTGTAAACACCCCTCTTTGCGAACCTTGCCGTGCATAAGGCTCATCGGAACGCCCATCGAGCCGTCGCAGAAAGTACCCTGTCTCCCCTGTGCCGTCCCTTCCTCCACAAACCCAAGCCGCCTGGCACGATCGGAGCTGAACTGCTACGAAGAATCAATGTGACAGTCTATTTTACTATTGAATTTCCGCATAGAAATGATATCTTTATAATAAAACACCTTACAGAAAGAACGATGCTACCATGAGAACGCGTTTACATCCTATGTTAAAAAGAGTTTTTTTCTATCTGTCCCTGTGTCTTCTGCTCTCCGCCTGCGGAACGACGGCGCAGGAGACTTTTCGGGGAAGCGACACAGTGTCAGAGTCTCAGGGAAGCGCTGCGGTGCCGGAATCCCGGGAAAGTGCCGTGGTGTCAGAGGCCTGGGAAAGCGCTGCGGTGCCGGAATCCGCTTCTGGATCAGACAGTGCCTTGTCTGAATTACAGGTTCACTTTATTGATGTGGGGCAGGGAGATTGCACCCTGATCCTGTGCGGTGGGGAAGCCATGCTGATCGATGCAGGGGATAACGGCAAGGGAACCGCCATACAGCTGTATCTGCAGAAACAGGGCGTTGAAGCCCTGACCTATGTGATCGGCACCCATCCCGATTCCGACCACATCGGCGGCCTGGACGTGATCCTTACCAAATTCGACTGCGGCACGGTGATCATGCCGCAGTCTGCTTCCGATACCACTTCTTACCGGGATGTGATTGATGCGCTGACATACAGAAATTATCAGATTACGCCTCCCCTGGCGGGCGGCAGTTATCACCTGGGGGACGCGGAATTTACGATTGTGGCGCCAAACGGCGACTACGCTGATGACAATAATTCTTCCGTGGGGATCCGGCTTGTGCATGGAAATAATAGTTTTCTGTTCACCGGTGATGCAGAGACAGAAGCCGAGGCAGATATGCTGGAGAACGGAATCGACATAACGGCGGACGTGCTGCACACAGGCCATCATGGCAGCGCCTCCTCCAGCAGCCGGGATTTTATCGACAGGGTTGCTCCCATATACGCTGTGATTAGCTGTGGGAGGGATAATCCCTACGGCCACCCCCATGAGCAGACCCTGGATACCCTGCGGGAATCTGGTGTCCAGGTCTTCCGGACGGACGAACAGGGCAGCATCGTCGCCGTAAGCGACGGAACCTCCATCACCTGGAACAGGGAGCCCTCGCAGACCTGGCACGCCGGCACAGAACCGGAATCCGATACCGCTTCTCCGGCAGATATGCCTGTGCCCCTCCCCGGGACCGAAACCGTAATTCCTGAGGACAGCACTGTTACCTATGTGCTGAACCACAATACGCACAAATTCCACGAGCCCGGCTGCCGCAGCGTTCCGGACATAAAGGAATCCAACCGTGAAGACACCTCCCTGTCCAGAGAGGAAATCCTGGGGGCGGGATATGTGCCCTGTAAAATATGCAATCCTTGAAGCGCTTGCCAACGGCTTCATCGGTGGTCTGCCGTACCGTTCAGCCAAGAAAGGCCTGCCTGCACAAAGCACTCTGCAGGCAGGCCCTTTCACCAGTCAGGCTACAGCAGGGGGGCAATCGCCTTCATCAAACGTCCTGTCAGCTTCACCGTCCATTTTTCCCTGCGGACCGTTTCCATGGTGACCTGCCTGCACTTGGCAAGGGTGGACTGGAAGTCCGCCTCGATCTCCCGGATGCAGTCCGTACGATACATATAGGTGGCACATTCAAAGTGATGGTACAGACTGCGGTAATCCAGATTGATGGTGCCCACCACCGCCTCTGAGGAATCGCTGACAAACACCTTGGCGTGGACAAATCCCGGCGTATATTCGTATATCCTGATCCCCGACTCCAGCAGCGACGCGTAATGGGTTTTCGCCAGCGCATAGGGAACGGCCTTGTCCGGGATTCCCGGAAGCAACAGAATGACCTCCACACCTCTCTCGGCGGCAAATTTCAGGGCGGTCTCCATCTCGCCGTCCAGGATCAGGTAGGGCGTCATGATATGTACATAGGACAGGGATCTGTTCAGGATATCCATGTACACCCGCTCTCCCAGCCTGTCGTCGTCCAGCGGGCAGTCCCCGTAAGGAATCACATACCCCTTTGCCGTTTCCACCGGCAGTGCCGGACAGGACAGGAAGCGTTCATACTCCTCCTGTCTTTCACCGATCCGCCACATCTGTAGGAACATCAGGGTAAAGCTTTTCACCGCCTCCCCTTTTAACATGACGGCCGTATCCTTCCAGTGGCCGAACTTCTCTTTCTGATTGATGTACTCATCCGCCAGATTCACACCGCCGTTGAAGGCCGTATGCCCGTCGATCACCAGGATCTTCCGGTGATCCCGGTAATTATAGCAGGTGGATATAAACGGCGCCACCGGCGCGAACACCTTACACTTGATCCCCAGCGCCCGCAGCCGTTTCGGATAATCCCGGGGCAGCAGGGCAAACTCGCAGGTTCCGTCATACATCATGCGCACATCCACGCCTGCTGCCGCTTTCCTGGCCAGGACCTCCAATACCCTGCCCCACATGAGCCCTTCATCCACAATGAAATATTCCATGAAGATAAACTGCTCCGCCGCCTCCAGCTGTTTCAGCATCTCCTCAAACTTATCCTCCCCCAGAGGGAAATAGGTGACGGCGGTATGTTCATACACAGGGTGGCAGCCGCTTCTGTGCATATAATGCGCCAGCGCAGCCACGCCCGGTGCTTCCCCTGTCAGATGCCCCATGGTCTCCCCGGACTGCGGTATGCTCTCTTTCGTGTCCGTGATAATCTTGTGAAAATAGCCTTTCAATGCCCTGTGCCCCAGTTCGCTCCTGGTATAGCAGAACAGGAGCACGCCGAATACCGGCAGGAGCATGATCACGATCAGCCATGTGATCTTGGAGGTAGGATTGATCCTGCTGTTCAGGAGGCAGATTACGATAATAAAGGTAAACAGCACCGTCCCCCCGAAGATATGCGGCAGAAATTGCCCAAACCATCGAAAGGCGCTGAACAGGATGAGAACCTGCGCCGCCAGCATCAGCAGAACCAGCCCAAAACGGCTGAATATGGCGTGAATGATACCTTTCTGCCCCTTCTTTAAGAGGGTCAGTCCCTTGTCCATATAATCTGTACTCATAATCCACCCTTCTAAAAGATCACGCGGCCTTTTCCTCTATGTCTTTGGAATACAATACTTTCAGGATGATCGGCGTCACCACAGATGATACAATAATCAGCAAAATGACGGAAGTAAAGTAAACCGGCGTGAGCAGACCCACCGAAAGTCCCTTTTGGGATACAATCAGCGCCACCTCACCCCTGGTCATCATACCTACGCCTATTTTCATCGAATCGCGCAGATTGAACTTACACAGACGCGCCATCAGCCCACAGCCGATAATTTTTGAGAGCAGTCCGACAAGCACAAACGCAATGGAAAAAGCCAAAATACCCATACTTATATTGTCCACGTTTGTCTTCAACCCGATACTCGCAAAGAAAACCGGTCCGAATATAATATAGGAATTGGTGTCCATTTTCTGTGCTATGTACTGGGAATCCCGTATGGAACAAAGGATAATTCCCGCCACATAAGCGCCTGTAATGTCTGCAATGCCGAAATATTTCTCTGCGATGTATGCCATGGCAAAGCAGAGCGCCAGCCCCGCAATGGGAATCCTCCTCGTATGCGGATACCTGGCATCCACCACCTTGAAAATGTGGTAGATGATAAACCCTACCACAATCGCGAACACAAAAAAACCTACCGTGTTAAGCAGCACGGTGGAAGGCTTTGACTCCGGATTCTTAAAGCCGATCACAAAAGTAAGTACAATAATACCGATCACATCATCGATAATTGCCGCGCTCAAAATCGTGGTGCCGACCTTGCCCTTGATCTTGCCCATTTCTTTCAGGGATTCCACAGTAATGCTTACCGAAGTAGCCGTCAGAATCGTGCCCACGAACACCGCCTTATAAAAGCCCTCCGATCCCCACGGTGAAGCGCCGTAAAACGCCATATAGAGCAGCGCACCGCAGATCAGCGGTATAAAGACGCCCGAACAGGCAATTAAAACGGCGATAGGTCCCGTCTTAACCAGATCCTTCAAATCGGTTTCAAGTCCCGCCGAGAACATCAGCAGTATCACGCCGATTTCTGCCATCTGCGCAAGGAAATCCGACTGGTTCACCCATCCCAGAATGCTGGGGCCGATCAAAAGTCCCGCGATAATTTCCCCAACCACCTGTGGCGCTTTGCATTTTCTGGCCAGAATACCGCACAATTTTGCGAAAATGATAATAATTGCCAGATCTTTGAAAACTAAGTATGACTCCAATTTCTTCCCCTTCTTTCATGATATCTGTGAATCTTCCAAAAATCCAAGGATTATTTTATATCCCATTCCCGGTTTTGTCAATCAGAAACCCAGCTGTAAGAACGGAGTTTGTAACAGTTTGGCCGAAGGCTGAACTGTTACCGGAGGCTCTGCCCCGCGGGAATCAATTGAAGTCATCCGTTACTTTTGTTTACCGCCCTGATATAACGGCATCTATCAGTCCAAACTCCAGCGCCTCGGCGGCGGACAGATAATGATCCCTCTCCGTGGCCGCCTCTATCTCCTCCAGGGTCTTCCCCGTATTTTCCGCCAGTATCCGGTTCAACCTGGCCTTGCTTTTCTGGATATGGTCAGACATGATCTGAATGTCCGTGGCCTGCCCCTGGATGCCGTTCCCATGGACCGCAGGCTGGTGTATCATGATCTCCGCATTGGGCAGCGCCATGCGCTTTCCCTTTGCCCCGCCTGCCAGAAGGAACGCCCCGAAGCTTGCCGCCAGCCCCAGACATATGGTGGAGACATCGCACTTGATATACTGCATGGTGTCATACACGGCAAACCCCGCCGTTACGGAGCCGCCCGGGCTGTTGATATAAAACTGGATATCCTTCTCAGGATCCTGCGCCTCCAGGAAAAGCATCTGGGCAATGATCAGGCTCGCCGAATGATCGCTGACTTCCTCCCCCAGAAAGATGATCCGGTCTGAAAGCAGCCTCGAATAAATATCGTAGCTTCTCTCTCCCCTGCTGGTCTGCTCCACCACATAAGGTACTAAACTCATGCCGCTGCCCTGCCTCCTCTCAGTGTAAAGGAACCGATGGTATGCTGCATCTTCATGCTCCCGTCGATCCTGCCCTGCCCGGGCATAAAACTCCCCCTCCGCCTGTACTCCTGCGGCGTGCAGGCATACGCGCACCGAAATGCCTGGGTAAACGCCTGCTGCGAGCCATAACCCGCTTCCAGGGCGACCTCGACTATGGGCTGATCCGTTTCCGCCAGCTTCCTTGCCGCCTCATCAAGCCGCCTGCCCTGGATATATTTGTAGAGTGTCATGCCTGTGTGCTCCTTAAATGTCCTGGCCGTATAAAATCTTGAGTAATTCAGCTCTTCCGCTATTTTCTCCAACGACAGATCCTTGTCCAGATTGTCCTCAATGTACCGGATGATTCTCTCTGTAAGTGACATCTCCTTCATATGCCGGTGCTCCTCCTTTAAACGTTCTATTTGCAGGCCCCACCATGACCTGTTATCAGGATTATAACATTGCGCCATCCACATGTCTTAATCAAAATTGCCCTTTCCGGACAAGAAGCTGTCCCCTGGATCTATGGATTGTCAAAAAGACCGGAAACAGTATTATGAAACACACTAATCTGCCGATATAAGGATTAAGGAACCATATAAAAATATATCCACCTGTGAGTTGCCAATCCAACATCCCGTCTGCATTGCCATAAATGGCATGCGGACAGGTCATTGGATTGCAACCGCACAGGTGGAAAAATACTGCGAGGGGAGATTTCTGATATGATGACGGATATGAGACAGCTTATGGCTTCCATGGAAAACACACTGAAGCTGCAGAACCGCGCCCGCGCCCAGAGAAGGGCTGAGGAGGCGGAGCGGGACAAGAAGGAATTTCAGGAAAAGCTGATGCGCGCTTCCGCCAGCAAGCTGGAGCTCGAGGAACTGGCTTCAAAGGTCAAGGGCTCCGACGATGCCGTCCAGCGGGATCAGCTGGTCAGTATGATGGCGTCTGTTTCCAACCCTTTTTAAAAGAAGCATTCCATTCTTTTTGCGGAAGCTTCCAATTTTTAAGGGAGTGTCATCCGTTCTTTTTCAGGGAAGCGCTGTAACAGGCGCTTCCCTGCCTGGATTTTTCACGAAAACAGCTTCCTGACCTCCTCGTAACTACGGGCTGTCATCAGCGCCGACATTTCACAATCCCGAAATTTCACCACATAGGTCCATCTCCCGTAAGGCTCGATCCGCGTGATCCTGGAGAGGTTTACAATATATGACTTATGGCAGCGCATAAACCGGTCCGCATCCAGCCTGGCCTCCAGATCCGAAAGGGAGATGGAAGTTTTGTACTGTTCCGTTGCGGCCACAATGTTTGTGCTGCCCTCGGTGCGTTCAATAAACAGGATTTCCTCCATATCCAGGAAATAAGTCTGATCCTTCCCCCTGATCAACAGCTTGCCCCGGTAATGCTCGGAGCGGGATACTTTTTCCGGCGAAGCGCTCTTTTCTGCTTCCCCGTCCTCCGGCATGACAGTCACGCCGTGATTTCCTCCTTCGGGCAAGGTACTGCGGATGCGGTCCAGCGTCCTGGCCAGTCTGTCCATATTGAAGGGCTTTACCAGATAATCAAAGGCATAGATCTCAAAGGCATTTGCCATATACTCACTGTGGGCCGTGGCAAAGATCACCTTCAGCTTCGGCTCCAGTTCCGTCAGCACCCTGGCACAGTTCAACCCGTCCTCCCCGTTTAAATCAATATCCACAAACGCCACATCCGGCCTGTACCTGGCAAAATCCGCCACCGCTTCCGCGAAGCTGCCGCACTCCGCCACCACCTGATAGTCAGGCTGCTTCTCCACCATCCTGTGGAGAAGCCTTCTGATTTCCTGCTCGTCATCGATCAACATTACCTTTATCATTCCAAGATTACCTTTGTCATTCCCAGATTACTTTTGTCATTCTCAGGATTCCTTTGTCATTCTCAGGATTCCTTTGTCATTCTCAGG
>CAOKWI010000124.1 GCA_948473115.1 uncultured Lachnospiraceae bacterium
TGCTTACTTAAACCTTCTAAGATTTGTGAGGTTTTAGAAAATTGATTTCCGTGGGTAAACGCCGTATTAACTTGCAGTATGACGGAAACAATGTTAAAATGGTGCAAGAAAGAATGGAAATATTTGAGAAACTTTTTTTGCCTGTGTGGATTGGCAAAGGTATATATGTTTTTACGACATTCAAACCGGACTGATATGGAGGTATCATGAAACTTCAGATTGAAAATATCCTTAAGATTGGCAGGGCCGACATTGACATTGACGGCATTACGGTAATTGCAGGAAGCAACAATACCGGGAAAAGCACAGTCGGAAAGGCTCTGTTTGCCCTAATGAATTCTTTTTACAAGATAGATGATTTTATCAAGGAGTGGAAACCAAATGATGCCAGAAACGCATTGAAGAAGCATGGCAATAACCTGGATTTGATCTGTAAAAATCTTGCAGGCGTCAAGCGCAGAAAAGTTTCCCTGTCAGAAAATATCCAGAGGCAGTATGCAGTGCCAATAGCAGGTTGTAAGGATGAAAATGAGATTATGCGTTGCATGAAGGGTGACCAATAAAAGAGGCTGTTATCGTTTAAACAGACAGCAGCAGGGAGAACTTGTGCGGAATATACTGCATGTCAAAGAGGAGGAGGTAGGCCCCTTATTGGATGCTGTAGATAATAAGACAGAAAACCTGCTTAAATTTGCCGCATTAAAGTCGTATTTTGCAGGGAGGTATACATGCTTTTGGAATCCGGGACAGGATGATTACATGCATATATGCCGTCAGATCTACTATATCAAAGAATTCTATGAGAAAAAACAGTCCTCCGGTGAATGTATACAAGAAAAAGATGCACAAAAACAAAACAGGCAAACATTGCGTACCTATGGATGCTTTGGCTCATTGCTGCATTATTTTATGCCAGAAGAACCGTCAGAAAACTTTTCGGAAAAATTGAGGGAACATATTGATTGGATCGAAAAGAAAATATTGGAGGGAAGATCCAGGATGGAACTTCAGTCTTTGCAGATGGCTGTCCGGGGAACAATAAGCGGTGAATCAATAGCCTTGTGGCAATTGAATTATCTTTTTGAAGGTTCCGTTTTCCAAAAGGTTGTCGGGGTTAAGGGTGAGGATTTTGAAAACGTAATGGGGATCAAAGTATTTGTTGGATAAATTTGGTTTTATGAGGAGGTAAGACATTTGGATATCAGCAGCTATGAAAAGTATCTTTCGAAAGAAACCATGATGGGACCAAACAGCGCCAGAATTTTAGAGGAATTATTGGACAGGCATCCCTTGCGGTTTACCGCTGATGACCTGATTCTGGACCTGGGATGCGGAACGGGATTAACGAGCCTTGTCATTGCAAAAGAGACAGGGGCGCAGGTGTATGCGGACGATCTGTGGGTGAGTGCGGAAGAGAATGGGCAGCGTTTTGCCCAATGGGGAATTGGCGGACTTGTAACGCCAATTTGCGAAGATGCGAATAACCTCCACTTCGAAAAAAAACAATTCAACGCGCTGATCAGTATCGACTCATATCATTACTTTGCAGGCCGCGAGGGATTCTTTCAGGAGAAGCTCCTGCCGTTTGTGAAAGACGGCGGCGTGGTTTTGATTGGTATTCCCGGTCTGAAGGATGCGTATACGGGACGTGCCGAAGAACTTCTTACGGATTGGCTTGGCGATGATGCCTATATGTTCAAAAGTCCAGCACGTTGGAAAGAACTCATTGGCAGCCATGAGAGAATTGAATCTGTACAGACATGGGAAATGGATTGCTTTGGGAAGGCGTGGAGTGAGTGGTTCGCAACAAATCATAAGTTTGCCTGCGATGACAGGCAGCACTTTGAAACAATTATTAAACCATATACCTGTTTTGTGGGCATTGATGTTACACTGAAAATTTAGGTTTACAGTCTGGAAGCAGAACAGTCATTTTATGTGTGGAACTGACAGACGGACTGTTGCTTTCACATGGAACCAGATACAGGTTTTAGAGTGGAGAAAGAGTACTTAATGTGAGAAAATGGAAAAGAAAAGTTTTATGAAATACGGATTTTTGTGCGTCCTGATCTGTCTGTCCATCGGCCTTGCCAGCTGCTCCAAAGCAGAAGTCAACCCTCTGGGGGTTCAGGCCGACGTGGAAGCGGAGGAGGACAGGGACAAGGATATGGATACGTTTGCCGAAGAGGACAAGGGTATGGAAGCGTTTGCCGATGAGGACAGCATAAGACAGTGCATGGAGGCGGCATATGCGGACGAGGAATTGCAGGACGGTCTGGCATACTGCATGTTCCTGATGGGTGATACCCTGTATTATTGGACCGGGGTCACGAGAGGCAGGATGCTTGGAAATGTCCACATCTGGCAGAAAACAGGGGAGGAATCGGCGGCAGTGGAGATTGCCGCATGGAGGGATAAGGTGCTGTTGTCCTGTCTGGCGGACAGGGAGCAGTGTCTGTATTACCTTTACCTAAAAGGCGAGGAAGAGGAGTTTTCTATGTTTTTGCAGAAGGACGCTCCCGATGGCAGTGTAATCTATGACGTTCCCGTGCCTGCAGAAGTGCAGGAGCAGATCCTGGAGGACTTTTATCAGGAGGGATATATTTATCAGACGGGGACTGTCAGTCTGGACGGCACGCTTGTCCTGGGAAGCTATATCGGAACATTCTATCTGTTTGACGAAAAGGGAAATTTCCTTTGCTCCGGCAGGGACTGTTGGAACAGGGAGAAGCGATTCAGCCTGGACGAAGGTATTTTGAATGCCGGTGACGGAGGTGTCTTTACCTATGAGGTGAAAGACGGTCAGCTGCTATTGGCCGAAATCGATCTGAAAAACGGTGAATTGGGGGCGGTGATTCGGGTGACATTGAATACCGCTGTCACGCTGCCTGTTCCCGGTGGGGAGATTTATGTGGAGAAGAACAGGTCCGCCCCCGGCTCCGCTGAAACATTGTCTGTTTTCAGCGGGTATGAAAGGGGAATCCTGGTCTCGGACAACAGAAGCCTGTGGCAGTACGATCCCGCAGAGGAAAAAGCCTGTAAGCTGTTTGACTGGAATGATTCCGATCCGGGGATGGGAAATTGTGTTATCGATAGTATCGGAGTGCTGGAGGATGGAAGATTTTATGTTCGGGCATATCGTGAGGGAAGGTCTGTGGATAAATATATACCTTGACCGTGGGACAGGGGAATTGCTGGATATGGACGACTTGTTTACCGTTGAGAGAAGTCTCTATATGAAGCGGCTTACAGGGCCATTTACAAATATGGTGAAATGAAAAGGATGTATCCGCTGAACGAGGCGTTTGACAATAATGTGCTGACGAAGAACCTGGGGGATCTCAGGTGCTATTTGATGCCGGATGGCATCGTGCTGTGTTATGGGCGGTATGAGATCATGGCAGGAGCGGGCGGAAACCCCACCTTCGAGACCACGTATGAGTGGTTTGAGGACCCAAACGAGCCCATTCTTCATTGGAGGAAATTATATCCCATAAAGGAGGACGATATGGACGAACTGTGCAGGATGACCGCCATGGAGCTCAGGACGGAAATCAGGAAAAGGAATATCGGCATTGAGGAAGTGACGCGTTCCTATTTGAAGCGGATCGAAAAGTATGACCCGGCATTGAATACGGTAGCTGAAATGAACGAATCCGCCATCAAACAGGCTGCAGAACTGGATTCCAGGAAGACCGGGCGGGATGCCGTGCTGTACGGGCTTCCCCTGTTGATAAAGGATAATATTGATGTGGCCGGACTTCACACGACAGCGGGAAGCATGGCCCTGTCCGATAATCTGGCAGGGACTAATGCGGCGGTTGTGGAAAACATCATACATAACGGCGGCATCATTTTAGGCAAGACCAACATGACTGAATTCGCCAATTTCACGGCGAAGGGCATGCCAAACGGCTACAGTTCCAGGGGCGGTTTTGTGAAAAATGCGTATGATCACGACAAGAACCCGGGCGGGTCGAGCACGGGCTCGGCGGTAGCTGTTTCCGCTGGATTCTGTGCCATGGCGGTGGGGACTGACACGTCCTTTTCCATTGTGGCCTGCGCCACGGAAAACGGGATAGCGGGTTTAAAACCCCGTCACGGTTCCCTTTCCTCAAAGGGGATTATTCCCATATCCGGCACGCTGGATTCCGCAGGGGCGTTGGGCAGAAACCTTTCGGATGCCATTTTATTATATGGCGGAATGGCGGAGAAATCCTTTGCGCCTGTCCATCCGATCCCCGCAAAGGAATTAAGGATTGGTATCAATCTGTACAACAGGGAGAAGGTGCCGGATGCGCAATACCGCAGATTCGAAGGACTCTTTGATTCCCTCTGCAGCGACGGGGCAAAGCTTTTTGAAGTGTCACAGCCTTATTCTCCCCACCAATACCATATCATGCTATGTGAATTTAAGCGGGATCTGGAAAATTATCTTTCGCATTCCTCCGCAAAGAGGAAAACCCTGGACGATATCATTGCATGTTACGAGGCCGACCCGCAGGCCATGATGCAATATGGGATCTCCACGTTGCGGGAAGCCGTCGGGAAAAGCACGGAGGATTCGGTTTACAAGGAGGCAATGGCGGAACGCGCCAGGACGCGCAGCCAGGTCATGACGGAACTGGAGAAATTTGACGCCTGTATCATGACAGGACCCACAAATATCATGCATTTCACGGGGCTGCCGTCGCTTGCACTGAAATGGTACACGGGGGAGGATGGAATTCCCAGGGGGATCATTCTTTACGGCGCAGATGAGCGCAGGCTTCTGTCCGCCGCGCTTACAGTGGAAACCTATTGCGAACCCTTTTCCCCGCCGGTGCTGGAGAAACCCTGATGAAAGCGTTTCTCCGGCAGGATCCGATACAAACATTTGAACAATGTTTCCATCTATGTCGTGATTTCTTTTTTGGAGGGAAAGGATTTCATGATCAATCAAAATAAAAACTTTACACCTTTTTTACAATCCGATATAATAAATGTAGCAGCAGGAAACAGCACAAAATAATAGGGTGGTGAAAGGATGGGAGCAGACATGGGCATGACGAATAAACAATTTCAGGGTTTTATAAGGCTTGCTCTGGGGTGGCTCGAAAAAGCGTTGGAAGAGTCACCAGACAACAAGAACCTCAAGGCATTATTGGATATTTTCAAGTCTATGCTTGAAGATGATTAGGAATCATAAACAGAAGGGTGTATGGCCTACATTATAGCATAAAAGCCTGCACCTTAACGGAAAGGTTTGGTTAAGCGTTATGGGAATGACAATGACACAAAAGATTCTTGCGGCGGCTGCGGGACTGGAAAAGGTGGAAGCGGGTCAGCTGATCGAGGCAAATCTTGATCTGGTACTGGGGAATGATATCACAAGCCCAGTGGCCATCAAGGAGATGGATAAGTTCACCACAAAGGGCGTGTTTGACAAGGATAAGATCGCACTGGTGCCTGATCATTTCGTGCCCAACAAGGATATCAAGTCCGCGGAGCACTGCAAATGCGTGAGGGAATTTGCACGCAGGAATGAGATCACTAATTATTTTGAAGTGGGGGAAATGGGGATCGAGCACGCCCTGCTTCCCGAGAAAGGACTGACGGTGGCGGGGGATGTGATCATCGGGGCGGATTCCCACACCTGTACCTACGGCGCTTTGGGGGCATTTTCCACCGGTGTGGGAAGCACCGATATGGCGGCGGGAATGGCCACAGGAAAAGCGTGGTTCAAGGTGCCTTCCGCGATCAGGTTCACGCTTACGGGAAAGCCCTCCAAATGGGTCAGCGGCAAGGATGTGATCTTACATATCATCGGCATGATCGGGGTGGACGGCGCATTGTACAAGTCCATGGAGTTTGTGGGGGACGGGATTGCGAACCTGTCCATGGACGACCGCTTTACCATTGCCAACATGGCCATTGAGGCAGGCGGAAAGAACGGCATTTTCCCCGTTGACAGTCTGGCGGAGGATTACATGAAGGAGCACTCCCGGAGATCTTATCAGATTTTTGAGGCGGATGCGGACGCGGTGTATGACGCGGAATATACCATCGACCTCTCTGCGCTGCGCCCCACGGTTGCTTTTCCCCATCTGCCGGAGAACACGCATACCATTGATGAGATTAAGGGAATGGACAAAATTGCCGTTGACCAGGTGGTGATCGGTTCCTGTACCAATGGACGGCTGGACGACCTGCGCACTGCGGCGGAGGTTTTGAAAGGCAGGCATGTGGCAAAGGGCATGCGGTGTATCGTGATCCCTGCCACACAGGCAATCTATATGCAGGCCATGGAAGAAGGGCTGTTAAAGACATTTATTGAGGCCGGAGCCATTGTGAGCACGCCTACCTGCGGCCCCTGCCTGGGCGGTTATATGGGAATCCTGGCGGAGGGAGAGCGCTGTGTTTCCACCACCAACCGCAACTTTGTAGGACGCATGGGACATGTGAAATCCGAGATTTACCTGGCAAGCCCCGCGGTAGCGGCTGCCAGCGCGGTCACAGGTGAAATTTCCAGCCCGGAAGAGTTGGAGGGATAAGCCCTAAGTCCATACTGTGATTGTGAAGCAGTCATGGTAAAACAGAAACAGCGCTCAGGGAGGCATGTGCATATCCTCTCTGACAGCGCGGAAATGAGGATTAATATGAACGCAAAGGGAACAGTTTTCAAATACGGTGACAATGTGGACACGGATGTCATTATTCCTGCAAGATACCTAAATTCTTCCGACCCGGCAGAACTTGCGGTGCACTGCATGGAGGATATTGACACGGAGTTTATAAAGAAGGTGCAGAAGGGCGATATTATTGTGGCCGAGAAGAATTTCGGCTGCGGCTCCTCCAGGGAGCACGCGCCCATAGCTATCAAGGCGGCTGGCGTCAGCTGCGTGATCGCGGAGACCTTCGCCAGGATCTTTTACAGGAATGCCATTAACATCGGGCTTCCCATTATTGAATGCCCCGAGGCAAGCAGGGGGATTGAAGCGGGAGACCAGGTGGAAGTAAATTTTGACACCGGAGTGATTACCAATGTGACAAAGGGAACCACTTTCCAAGGTCAGGCATTTCCGGAATTTATGCAGAAGATCATCGCTTCTGAGGGACTGATCAATTACATTAACAGTAAATAATCCGGATAGCTGTAATCATCTGAAATCTGTGCCCCGCTGAAAACAGCGGGGTATTTGACTGGGAAATGGAAGGATGCCATTCGGAGGCGCTTTGGCTGAGGAATGGAAGGATGCCATTCGGAGGCGCTTTGGCTGAGGGATGGAAGGATGCCATTCG
>CAOKWI010000125.1 GCA_948473115.1 uncultured Lachnospiraceae bacterium
AAGACTGGGGTTACAGCGATTCATGGTCCATACAACTGTTAAAGACAGGATTATATGATAAGATTGATCGCCTGTCAACTTCTTTTTTCATTTTAGCAACAGCATTTCTGAGAAAGCCATGATGAACGGTCCGCTGCCTTTGCCCTCATCGGTCAGGTAAAACTCCGGATCCTGATAATTGTCCGTATTGTTGGCCGTGGCTTTAAAATAGATGTCATGCAGGCCATCCTCATCCAGCTTCTCTTCCGTCATGGCGACAAAAGCCTTCACCGCTGCATCCGTGTAGGATTCGTCCAGCCAGCCGTTGCGGACACCCTTTAAGATCGTATAGACCATCATGGAAGTGCCGCTGACCTCCAGGCGGTTCGTCTCCGTGACTTCCCAGTCCGCCACATTTGCCCATAAGCCGCTCTCGTCCTGATATTTCAGCATTCCGTCCACGAAAAGCTTCAGGGCCTCTTTCCGCTCCTCCATGTACTCCTCGGGAAGCACCTCCATCACATCCACCATTGCCATGCCATACCAGCCCATGGCACGGGTCCAGTGATATTTACAGAGATCCTCCGAACTGTTCGCCGCATGCCAGTACATGCCGTCGGGGGCAAGCAGTGTCTCCTTCACCCAGTCCAGCCTCTCCTGCACCAGGGCAAGCTGCCCTGCATCCCCCGTCTCAGCGGCATAATGGGAAATGAACGGCTGCAGCATATAGATACCGTCCAGCCATACTTTATATTGGGGCGCTTTGTCATCCGCCCAGCCATGCCAGTAGTTATGTCCCAGGCTCTCTTCCGTGTACTCCAGGGGCACAATATGACCAGTGGTGTTAGTATATGTAGTGTCTGTCAGATCCCGATACAGATCGGCACAGATCTGGAGATAGTCCCCATCCCTTTCGGATATGCCCACGCGCACCATCAGGGCCGCCGTTTTATAACAGTCCGCGCCATGGCGGTCCACATAACCTGCCAGATTGGGGGACAGGGATTTATGCCCGTCCGCGTCCTCCACGATCATGGCGTCCAGGTACTCCTTTATATAATCAAGGTAAGCAGCATACGCCTCCGGATCCGCCTCATAAATGTCATAAAGCCCCTCCATGACAACACCGTTATAATAACTCCAGTCATACAGATAGGGTTTGTCACCGGGCGTGCGCTTCTCATTGTCCCAAGTGAAATATTTCTTTTCATCCGCTACGATTTCCGCAGGCACGTTCTCTTTAGATTCGATGGTAAGTGACCTGATATAAGCCTCCGCCTTCTGCATTGCCGCGTCAATTCTTTCCTGTGTCATACTTTTCTCCTCGCTTTCCTGTGACAATATATCATCCTTCTGATCCTCTCCGGCCACTTCCCGGCTTTCCCGGATCCCGTTCCCTGTGTCGGCCGTCGGCTGGGAAACTGATTCCTCTGCCTGGCCGTCCTGGGCGGACTGTCCGCCCGGCCTGCCGCAGCCTGTAACCAGTACCGCTCCCAGCAAAAAGAGCGCTCCCAGCTTTCCTCCCCTATGCATCATAACCCATGGTTCCTCCCATTCCCTACAGTTCTTGCCTCTGTTTTCCTCATTCTACTCAAAAAACTCATACCGCATCAGCATCAGGCCGTTTGCCGGTGCCGTAGGGCCAGCTGCGCTGCGCTCTCTCGCCTCCAGGATATCTGTCATGCTCTCCGGAAGCCTCCTGCCCTGGCCTGCCTCCAACAGAGTCCCCACAATGATCCTCACCATGTTATACAGGAAGCCGTCCCCGCAGACCCTGACCACCAGATCCGCCCCCTGCTCCTCCACCTGGAGGGAATGAATCGTCCTCACTGTACTCTCCACCTGGGCTCCCGTCTGGCAGAAACTCCTGAAATCATGCTCACCCTCCAGATAAGCGGCAGCCTCCTGCATTTTCCCCACATCCAGATCCGCATAAATAAAATGAGAATACAGCCGCTTTACAGGCATGGGAAACTCTCCCCGGTAAATCCGATATTCATAGGTCTTGCGGCTTTTCACATGCCTGGGATGCCAGTCCGCAGGGACTTCTTCCGATTTCTGGATCCGGATATCCTCCGGCAGGCGCTGGTTCAGGGCGTACGCTATCTTCTTCCCCGGCATCTGATGGCTGGTGTCAAAAACCGCCACATTGCCCATGGCATGAACCCCGGCATCCGTCCTGCTGGCGCCGATCACCTCAATGGGTTCCCCCAGCAGTTCCGTCAGGCATCTGTTCAATTCTGATTCTATGGTCATCCCGTTCTTCTGAATCTGCCACCCGTGATAATTTGTTCCGTCATAGGCTACCACCAGCCTGATCCGTTTTCTTTGTTCCATCCATATTCCTCTTTTTTATTCCTTGTCTGCAGTTCGTTTCCCTGAGCAGCTCCATGTCCCATCTGAACTATTGCAACAGTTCAGCCATCGGCCAAACTGTTACAGACTATTTCCCCTTTCCCCGAAAAACGTCCCTTATGTTTCCAATCCGCTGTCCTGCAAGATCCCATCCCGTCGCTGCCAGAGGGATCATATAGATAATATACGGAAACACATACCTGGACATGGCTTCCCAAAGCAGGGTAAAGAGAAATCCCCCAAAAATAATGATGAGCGGCAGGTATTGACAAAACGAAACATTACCCCTCCCCAATAGCGACAGGCAGTACAGCAGAAAACCTGTATAAAGCAAAAACTGATACTGGTTCATCAGTTCCCTCGCCAGTGCGGCATATTTCCCCTCCTCCGACACAATGTCCCTGACCGGATGCTGCGGCGGCAGAATAAAATTGCGGTTCTCCATAAAACAGTTCAATGTCGGGTCGTTCCACTGCACTAAAAGTTTCCCCTTGTAAAAGTCCTTCGCGCTCATTCCCGCCCCGGTCACAAACATTTTCACCCTGTCCCGGATAAACTGTCCTGCCTGCAGACGCGTCGCTTCCGTGTCATAGCCGCAGCCTGCTAGAAGCTGCACTTCAAAGCCGTTATACGTGCCATAGCCAAGTTCCCCATATTCATCCATTCCCATAGCGATCGTTGCCTCCGGGGGAAGCCCCTGGTCCAAGGCTATTCCCGAGATTTTCTCATAATAGGCAACATTTACCTTACCTGCCAGTACAACCGCCAGAAACAGGGAGACCGCGCACAGAAGGAACTTCGGTTCTTTTCTTCGTACACTGTATAGAAAAGCTACCATACCAAAGGCAATCAGCAGGACAGGAAAATTTCCCCTTGCCATATTTCCAATGACCGCGCTGGCCGCCATGGCAGGCCATGTACTGATATTCCCTCGCTTCAAATAGCACAGCGCAGCCCAGATAAACAACATTCCCGCCGTTGCAGATATTATCTCGCCGTATACATATGGGGTGTAGAAAAGGAGGGGAAAGCAAGATACTGCCAAAAGCAAATATCCAATCAGCGAAGTCCTCGAGGCATTCAACTCCTTCAAAACCTGAAATCCCGCGTAAATAATCACAGGAATACACAGACAATTGAAAAACCGGACCGCCATGTCATCCGTTGTTCCTGCCAGGAAAAATATAATACGTAACAACGTGATAAGGCCAAAATGCTGCTGGTAGATCCCCAGATACCCGTTTGGCCGCAGATCCGAATAATCTCCGTTACGCATATGTTCCATGCAATCCAATACCTGCCGCGAGTCATCCATCGCATAAAAATTTCCGGACGCCACCCAGATGAAACTGCAAAGTGTCGCACACAGCATCACCGCACCCAAAGCAAGGCGGCAGCCTCTTTCCCTGCAAATCTCCCGCTTTCTCCTCCGGGCTGCCAGGATTACGATCAGGAACACCGCCGCCGTCAAGAAATGCAGTGCCAGCGAATCCCGGGTTTCCAACATGGCTACCCCATCAGGCACCGTGATCTGCCGCATGGAATAGCATGTATTATAATACGTCAGGAAAAATGCCATTATCGTACATATGACTGCCAAAGCATATCCCAAGATCTTCTTACACCATACTACGCCCGCTTTCATATCCTTATCCTTCCCAATCCGATGCTCGCCGCCAGATATGCCAGAATACACAGATATGCGATCCTGTCACGTCTCTGATAGATCAGGGGCTTCATTTTTGTCCTGCCCTCCCCGCCGCGGTAGCACCTCGCTTCCATGGCCATGGCAAGGTCATTGGCGCGGCGGAACGCGGAAATAAACAATGGCACCAGCAATGGAACAAGAGCCTTTGCCCGCCTGATCAGGTTGCCGCTCTCGAAATCCGCCCCCCTGGCAATCTGGGCTTTCATAATCTTATCCGTCTCCTCCAGCAGGATTGGAATGAACCTCAGCGCAATGGACATCATCATGGCCACCTCATGCACCGGCACCTTAAACACTTTCAGGGGACGCATTCCTTTTTCCATGCCGTCCGTCAGATTGTTGGGCGTAGTGGTCAGCGTCATGACAGAGGAACCGATCACCAGCATCATCAGCCTTACCGCCATGGTAAACGCCGTCTGCATGCCTTCCCGGGTAATCGTCAGTTTCCACAGGGTCACCAGCGGTTCACCCGGCGTCAGGAACAGATTAAATACAACTGTTATAAGCAGTAAAAAAAGCATTGCTTTCATGCCCTTTACCATAAATTTAAAGGGCACATGGGAAAGCTTTATCACCATTGCCAAAAAAACGGCGGCAACCATATATCCTATGAAATTACGGAAAAAGAACAGTGATATAATGTACAGCAGCGTTCCGGCAAGCTTCACCCTGGGATCCAGCCTGTGAAGTACCGAATCTGTCTGGTAATATTGTCCTAGTGTAATATCTCTGAGCATCTTTTCTATCCTTTAAAAGCCTTTATCACGGTGTCCGCGGCCTCTTCAATCGTAGTGGCATTGACGTCCACGGCAAGTCCCCTTCTTTTCAGTTCATGCAGGACATAAGTCACCTGGGGAGCCGCAAGCCCCACTTCCTCCAGTTCCTTATAATGGCAGAACACCTGCCTGGGGACATCATCATACAGAATGCTTCCCTTGTTCATGACAATGATACGGTCCACAAATTCCGCCACATCCTCCATGCTGTGGGATACCAGCAGGATCGTCATTCCCGTTTCGGTCTGCAGCCTCTTGATCTGGTGCAGGATCTCATCCCTTCCCTTAGGGTCAAGCCCCGCCGTAGGTTCGTCCAGAATCAGCACCTCCGGCTTCATGGCCAGCACTCCCGCAATGGCCACTCTCCGCTTCTGGCCGCCGGACAGTTCAAAGGGTGACTGGTAAAACAGTTCATCGGGAAGCCCCACCTGCCTGAGCGCGTCATAGGCGCGAAGCTCCGTCTCCTTTTTGTCCAGGCCCAGATTTTTCGGGCCGAAGCATACATCCGAAAACACATCTATCTCAAACAGCTGGTGTTCAGGATACTGGAATACCAGCCCCACCCTGCTCCGCAGCTTCTTCATATCGAAGTCCTTGTCGTAGATATCTTCCCCGTTAAAATAAATGTGCCCCGAGCTTGCCCTGATCAATCCGTTCAAATGCTGCATCAGGGTGGACTTGCCCGACCCGGTATGTCCGATGATCCCCACAAACTGGCCGTCCGGTATGGTCAGGCAGATATCGTCCAGCGCTTTTACGGCAAGGGGGGTATCCGCCCCATATATATAATTCACATGATCCAGAATAAGCGACATTCTATCTAAATTCCCCTTTTCCCTTCAGGCACCAGCGCATCCGCAAGTTCCTCTGTCGTCAGGATACCGTCAGGCAGCGCCAGTCCTCGCTTTTTCAGTTCATGCGCCAGCAGTGTCACCTGGGGCACATCCAGGCGCAGTTCCTGAAGCTTCTCCACCTGGGAGAAGATCTGTTTCGGCGTTCCCTCCATGGCGATCCTGCCGCTGTCCATGACGAAAACCCTGTCCGCGTGGATAATTTCCTCCATGTAATGAGTGATCAGTATGACCGTGACACCCTCCACCTGATTCAGGCCTCTCACAGCGCGGATCACTTCCTTGCGTCCATTGGGATCCAGCATGGCGGTAGGTTCATCCAGCACAATGCATTTCGGATGCATGGCAAACACTCCGGCAATGGACACCCGCTGCTTCTGACCTCCGGACAGCTTGTTGGGAGAGTATTTGCGGTAGGCATACATGCCCACGGCCTTCAGGCTCTCCTCCACACGTTCCCATATTTCTTTCGTGGGCACTCCCATATTTTCCGGCCCAAAGCCCACATCCTCCTCCACCACCTGGCCGATGATCTGGTTGTCAGGATTCTGAAACACCATCCCCGCTGTCTGGCGGATATCCCAGGTTCTGTCCTCCCGGGAAGTGTCCATTCCGTCCACCCAGACCGTTCCCTCCGCAGGTGTCAGAATGGCATTGATATGTTTGGCCAGAGTTGATTTACCCGATCCGTTATGACCCAGAATCGCAATAAACTGACCCTGTGCAATATCCAGGCTTACATGATCCACAGCCGTGGTGATCCCCTCCACATTGCCTTCCTCATCGCGCCTGATATATTCATATACTACTTCCTCTGTCTTTACAATCCCCATAATGCGTCGTTTCCTTTTACATATCTGGATTCCATTATAGTAAATAAAGCACAGAATTACAAGCAAAACCGACGAAACCGATCCACCGGCATAACCCATCCAATCATTCAGCCCCGTCAGTGCCAGGCGGTTTGGGGGTGGGGAGGAAGGGACGGCGCAGGGGAGGCAGGGGTACTTTCTGCGACGGCTCGATAGGCGTTCCGATGAGCCT
>CAOKWI010000126.1 GCA_948473115.1 uncultured Lachnospiraceae bacterium
TGTCACTTCGTGACAATTGCAAGAATGCTTCGCATTCTTGTGAACGCACGCGCCTGACGACGCAGCTTCCTATGGTATAAAGAAAGAACCTGTGATCCCACAAGTTCTTTTCTTTGGTATTTTTATGGCATTTTTCTCTACAGATTATTGATCGGCCTGGATCGACTCTTTCTCTCTCTGCGCCCTGCGCGCCCTGTCCGTGTCGGGGAACCTCTCGATCACCTGGTCGAAGGCATCCACCGCTTTTTCATTGTCACCATTCTGACGGTATGCCTGTCCCAGGTAGAACCATCCGTCCCCGTTCTCCGGGTTATAGTAGACCGCCCTCTCAAGACTTTCGGCAGCCGCCACATAGTCCCCCGTGCGGTACGCCTCCTGCCCCTCCGTATAATAGGTCTCGGAAAGCTGCGGGCCCACAATGGCAAGAAGCTTCTGGTACAAAGCCTGAAACTCCTCGGAGGTGTCCTCCATGACTACATTCTTTTCAACGACTTCCAGATCCGCCGCCGTGGCCATGATATCCTCGGGATTGTCCAGATAGGTGGCCGTCACCCTCATCAGGCTGTTTATGGTCTGCAGCGTGCCCGTATCCCCGGTATATCCGTCCAGCTCCTGCTGCAAGGCGTCGTATTCTCCCTGCATGGTCGCGATGCGAGCCTCCAGCTCCTGTATCTGGATCGTCTTGGCATCCGACTCGCTGCTGATCCTGGTAATGCTCTCCTGGGCCGCATTGTTGGCGTTGGACTGTGCCGCAGGCACGATCAGGAAATATACGGCGGCCATGCCGATGATCAGCCCGATGCCGATATTGATGAGGGTGGACACGCCACCCTTTTTCGGCTCCTTTACATTCAGCGGCTGGATAATAATCTCGTTATCGCTCCGATACCGCACCGAATCATCCTTCTTCTGCCGGGAAGACTGCTTTACATTTTCCTCCGGCACCAGCATATTCTCCACTTCCTTTAAGTAGCGGAGCGCCTGGGTGTTATTGCGGTCGATATCGATACACTTTTTCAGTTCCCTCTCGGCCCGCTCCCACCGCTCACTGTCCACATAGAGAAGGGCCAACAGCAGATGGGCGTTGACAAAGCGCGGATTCATGGACAGCACCTTTTTCAACTGGATCACGGCCAGATCCCTGCTGTCCTGATGACAGTAGATCAACGCCTGATTATACTTTTTTATGGTTTGGTTGATGGAGTCCAGGCGGGTGGCATTGGACTGCACCTTCTCAATATAATCGTCCGCAATATTCTTCTCCGGACGCATATTTTTGCTGATGACCCACTCCCTGAGCGCCGATACCACCTCGCCCATCTCAAAGAAGACCAGGCCCAGAAGGTTTCTCGCCTCAATATTGCCCTTATTAAATTTCAGGCTCTGGCGCAGGCTGACAATGGCGCCGCTCAGATCCCTGACGCTGGCGCGCTCCAGTCCTTCATTATAATACAGGTTGGAAACGCACATAATCTTTTTATACAGACCCACATCGGCGCCGCAGCCGGTGCAGAAATCATATTCCGATAATTGACATCCGCAATTATAACAAAACATCAGGATACCTCATTTGCTTTCTCTTCGGATTCCTTTATCATTTTCACAAGCAGATCCGCCATATCCGTCATATCCTGATTATAGATGGCGTCCTCCGCGTCCTCCACCTCAAGGCTGGGATGAAACTTTTTCAGTTCTTCTTCAAAATTGATCATTCTTGAACAGCTCCTTTATCTCACCTGCCAGATACAGACTTCCCGCGATATAAACGCGCCCGCCCGGTTTCCGGCTGCGAAGCAGCTCCCGTAAAGCCGCGGTAACATTATCATATTCGCTGTAACAACAGTCGGGATACCTGTCGAAGACCTCTTTCAGACGGCTCATTTCCAGAGCCCGTCCCGTATGCATATGAGTGATCACTATCCGGTCGAAGAGTCCTGACCTGACCAGTTCTTCCACCATTTTCTCATAATCCTTATCCCTGACCACGCTGAACAGGAGGCTTCTGCCCCCCTGTATCCCGTCAAGGGAAACACTTTCCAGAAATGCCCTGAGACCGTCCTCATTATGGGCGCCGTCCACATAAACCTCCGGCCGGACTTCCTCCATCCGCCCCGCCCAGAAGCAGGCTTCCACTCCCTGTCTGATATGAGCCTCCGTCACAGTCCCTCCCCGGTCCAGCTTCTCTATGGCACGAACCGCCAATGCCGCATTCTCCATCTGATAGGCGGCGATGGTCTGCAAAGTAAGGCTAATATAACCATAATACTCAGTACTCACGGAAAAATCAATGCTTTTCTTATTAAATTTTAAGAACCTGTAGTCCTGATTCGACACGGAATGTGCGGAAATTCCAAGGGCTGCCGCTTTTTCCTCAAAAACCGCCCTGACACCCGGCCCGCTGTCCCAGCACACCGCTTCCGCTCCCGCCTGCATGATCCCGGCCTTCTCCCCGGCGATCTCCTCCACCGTGTCGCCCAGATATTCCACATGGTCCCTGCTGATGCGAGTGATGACAGCCAGCTCCTTCTTCGCAACGGAATTGGTGGCGTCCAGCCTTCCTCCCAGCCCCGTTTCCAGGATACAGAAATCAGGCTTCCTCTCCGGAAACCATACCATGGCAATAAAAAACAGATATTCGAAATAGGAGGGATGATATTTCTCCCGGTCCAGCAGACTGTAAATATAGAGGAACGCCCGCAGGAAATCCTCTTTCGGTATCATCTCCCCCTCCGCCACAAAGCGCTCCCTGATTTCCACCAGATGGGGGGATGTGAATACCGCCACCCGGTATCCCGCCGCCTCCAGGATACTGCGCATATAGGCACAGACGGAGCCTTTCCCGTTGGTGCCCGCCACATGGATGATCTTCATTTTCCTGTCGGGATCGCCAAGGCGGTGTAAAAATGCCCTGGTATCCTCCATTGTGTTTTTCGTGGTAAAGCGGGGCGTATCATTGAGATACGCCTCCGCCTCCTCGAAAGTCGTTATTGACTTCTTCTCCATAATCAACGCTCTTTCCGCAGCCGGAGCCTGCCCCTGCCGCTTCCCTGCACGCAGATCACATTCCGGCCTCGCTCCACGACATTTGCCAAGCCAACTATCCTGACAGGCAACGGCACAAAGTCAGCTATTCTGACCTGGCAGTTACGCTGACTTGGCTCTTTGCCCGCGGGAATCGGCTTGCTGACCTGGCTCTTTGCCCACAGGAATGCTGACAGCTATCTCCCCAGCTGTGCCAGCCTCTCCCTCACCTGTTCCATCATCTGTGTATATTTGGCCAGCTTTTCCTTCTCCTCGGCAATCTTTGCCTCCGGCGCCTTGGAGAGGAACCTTTCATTGGAGAGCATACCGTTGACACGGGAAAGTTCGCCCTCCAGGCGCTTCTCCTCTTTCTTCAGACGCTCGATCTCCTGGGCGATATCCACCAGTTCCGCAAAGGGAATGTAAAGGGTGGCACCGGGGATCACCACGGACACCGCATCCTGGGGAATACCCGCCTGCTCTCTGGCCGCGGTCATGCCGCAGTCCGCCGCACTGACCATGGTCACCTCGTTTGCATAAGCCAGGGAAGCGAAGAACAGCTTTCCCTCCGCAAAGGTATCCAGAATCCCCTGATCCTCGCTGACCACATAGACGCTCGCCTTGCGGCCGGGCGCCACATTCATCTCCGTGCGGATATTCCGGATCCCACGGACAGCCTCCTTGATGGTCTCAATATCCTTTTCCTCTTTTCCAAAGCTTCTCTGCTCCGTGTACTCCGGCCACCTGCTGACCATAATGGACTCCTCCGCCCCGGATTCGCAGTCGCCTGACAGGATGTTTCCGGGCTCAGTGATTTCCTTCACACTTTCCTGGAGCGTACAGAAGATCTCTTCCGTAATGAAAGGCATATAGGGATGCAGCAGCTTCAGCGCGTCGATCAGCACGGTCTTCAAAGTCCAGAGCGCCGCGTTCTGGCTTGCCGCGTCATCGGAATTGTACAGCCTGGGCTTTACCATCTCAATATACCAGTCGCAGAACTCATCCCAGATAAAATCGTAGACCTTCTGCACCGCAATCCCGAGTTCGAAATTCTCCATATTGTCGGTGACATCCCGCACCAGCGTGTTCAGTTTGGACAGAATCCATTTATCCACAGGCTCCAGCGCATCCGCCGCAGGCGCCGTGATCTTCTTGCCCTCCATATTCATCAGGATAAAGCGGGAAGCGTTCCACACCTTGTTGGCAAAGTTGCGGCTGTTCTCCACCCTCTCATAATAGAAACGCATATCGTTTCCGGGCGCGTTGCCGGTGATCAGCGTCAGGCGCAGGGCATCCGCGCCGTACTGCTCGATAATCTCCAGGGGGTCAATACCGTTTCCCAGGGATTTGGACATTTTCCGCCCCTGGGCATCCCTCACCAGCCCGTGGAACAGCACGGTCTGAAAAGGCTTCTCCCCCATGTGCTCATAGCCGGAAAAAATCATGCGGATGACCCAGAAGAAAATGATATCATAGCCCGTCACCAGCACATCCGTGGGGTAAAAGTATTCCAGATCCTCCGTCCGTTCCGGCCACCCAAAAGTCTCAAAGGGCCACAGCGCGGAGGAAAACCAAGTGTCCAGGGTGTCGGGATCCTGGGTCAGATGTGTATGTCCGCATTTGGGACACACCTTCGGCATCTCCTTTGCCACCGTCACTTCACCGCACTCATCGCAGTAATAAGCCGGAATCCTGTGCCCCCACCAAAGCTGGCGGCTGATACACCAGTCGCGGATGTTGTCCGTCCAGTTGAAATAAGTCTTCTCCATGCGCTCGGGGATCAGCCTGATCTCGCCCTTTTTCACCGCCTCCACGGCAGGCCTGATCAGTTCGTCCATCTTCACGAACCACTGCTCCTTCACCAGGGGCTCGATGGTGGTCTTGCAGCGGTCATGGGTGCCCACATTGTGGGAGTAATCCTCGATCTTCACCAGAAGACCCTGCCGCTCCAGTTCCTCCACAATGGCCTTTCTCGCCTTATAGCGGTCCATTCCCGCATATTTGCCGCCGTTTTCGTTGATGGTGGCATCGTCGTTCATCACATTGACAATGGGCAGGCCATGCCGCTTGCCCACCTCGAAGTCGTTGGGGTCATGGGCGGGGGTAATTTTCACCACGCCGGTGCCGAACTCCCTGTCCACATAGGTATCTGTGACCACCGGGATCACCCGGTTCACAATGGGCAGCATCACGCTCTTGCCGATCAGATGGGCATATCTCTCATCCTCCGGATGGATCGCCACGGCGGTATCCCCCAGCATGGTCTCGGGCCGGGTGGTGGCAAAGGTCAGAAATTCCGTCTGGCTGGGCGTGCCGTCTTCCTGCATCACAGGATACTTGATATGCCACAGATGGCCCGCCTGCTCCTGGTATTCCACCTCCGCATCGGAGATGGAGGTATTGCACACGGGACACCAGTTGATGATCCGGGCGCCTTTGTAAATATAGCCTTTTTCATGCATCTTCACAAACACTTCCGTGACTGCCCTGTTGCAGCCCTCGTCCATGGTGAAGCGCTCCCTGTCCCAGTCGCAGGAGGAACCCATCTTCTTCAGCTGTGAGATAATGCGGCCGCCGTACTCCTTCTTCCACTCCCACGCCCTCTCCAGGAATTTCTCCCTGCCAAGGTCATGCTTATCGATACCTTCCTCCTTCAGCTTTTCGGTAATTTTCACCTCCGTGGCAATGGAGGCATGATCCGTTCCCGGCTGCCAGAGGGCATTATATCCCTGCATCCTCTTAAAGCGGATCAGGATATCCTGCATGGTGTTGTCCAACGCATGTCCCATATGCAGCTGTCCCGTGATGTTTGGCGGGGGAATCACAATGGTGAAGGGTGTCTTACTGTGATCCACCTCCGCGTGAAAATACTTCTTTTCCATCCATTTCTCATACAATCTGTCCTCTATGCCCTTGGGGTCATAGGTCTTTGCCAGTTCCCTGCCCATCAATCATATTCTCCTTTCTTCTGACTCTGCTCATTCCGAATGCGCGGGCTCCAAAAGCTTCGCCTTCCTTTCCCAACACAAGACGCCCTTTGCCGGCTCTCGTCGGCAAAGGGCGTTCATAACGCGGTACCACCTTTGTTTTACGCCGGAATCACTTCCGGCATGCTCAGCGACTTCCGGTGTTCTTTCGCAGCACACTTAAAGTCCTATCCGGTAACGGGGATAACTCGTGAGAACTTACCTCCGCAGGCTGCCTGTGCGTCCACATCTGCCTGTCCGCCCTGGGTTCTCCGGCTCGGAAGCTACCTTCCGCATCCCTTCCTTATAAGCGGCCTTTCAGCGCCCGTCTTCCGCGGAAAACCCGGGCAGCCACTCTCTCTTTTAAGGGGTGACGCGTACTCCTCTTCGTCATTGCCTTTTTCATACAAGAAAATATAATCTAAAACCCGGCATTTGTCAAGGTATTTGTTTGACCGCTACAACCTTATAGTAACAACTCAGCCCCGATAGTACCCGGTGGTTTGTTCTTTGTGGAGAAAGGGACGGCGCAGGGGAGACAGGGGTACTTTCTGCGACGGCTCGATGGGCGTTCCGATGAGCCTTATGCACGGCAAACGCCCAAAGAGGGGTGTTTACACACCCTCTTGGGACGGGCTTCGCCGAAGTCTCCTCTCCACATCTCGCTCACGCCGCAGAAAGTACCCCTGTCTCCCCT
>CAOKWI010000127.1 GCA_948473115.1 uncultured Lachnospiraceae bacterium
GGAATATTCTTAAAATTGGCTCTAACATAGTTACTACGATTATGCAATGTAAAGAAGGATCAATCTATATACATTAAAACTTGCAGGAAACAGGCGCAGGGGAGACAGGGGTACTTTCTGCGGCGTGAGTGAGATGTGGAGAGGAGACTTCGGCGAAGCACGCCCCTCTTAAGAGGGTGTGAAACACCCCTCTTTGGGCTTTGCCGTGCATAAGGCTCATCGGAACGCCTATCGAGCCGTCGCAGAAAATACCCCTGTCTCCCCTGCGCCGTCCCTTCCTCCACAAAAGCAAGCCGCCTGGTACGATCGGGGCCGAACTGTTACCACAAGGAAGCAATTTTGCGAGACTTGCAGGCGCCAAAATGAGTTGAAAACTCATTTTGTGTGCATCATCGTAACAGTTTCGAAGGTTGCACTGTTACAAATTGTCACAAATCAAACAGACTCAGCTGGTTTGACTCCGGCAGATTCCCCAGAAGCCCCAATCCTGACATCATGTCAATCACCGTCTTGGTAGCCTTGGTCCTCTCCCTGAAATCATCCTTCGAAAGAAAGGGACCGTCCTTGGCCGCTTCCACAATGGCATCCGCCACCTTTTCGCCAAGCCCGTCGATACTACTCAATGAGGGCATCAGCTTATCCCCCACGATCTGGAATGCCCTGGATTGGGCTTTAAAAATGTCTATGGGCTCAAATTCAAATCCCCGGGCATACATCTCCTGCACAATCCGCATATCACCCAGGGCCAGCTCCTCCTTGTTGGAGAGGCTGTCGGAACGCTTTTTGTAATCCGCCATCACCGCCTCCAGATGAGCCTGCCCCTGACACATGATCTCATAGGAGAAGGCTTTGGCGCGAATGCTGAAAAATGCGCCATAATAAGCCAGAGGGTAATGAATTTTACAGTAGGCGATACGCCATGCCATCATGACATAGGCCGCCGCGTGAGCCTTGGGAAACATATACTCGATCTTCTGGCAGGATTCCACATACCACTTGGGCACATCATGTGCCAGCATATCCTCTTTCCAGTCATCCCACTGCCCGCATTTGCCCTTGGCCACCTGCCCCTTTCGCACCGCCTCCATAATCTTAAAGGACTTCTCCGATTCCACACCCATCTGGATCAGATAGAGCATAATATCGTCACGGGTACAGATCGCGGTGGAGATGGTGGCCGTTCCGCTCATGATCAGATCCTGGGCGTTGCCCAGCCATACATTTGTCCCGTGGGACAGACCGGAGATACGCACCAGATCAGAAAAAGCCTGGGGTTTGGCGTCAATGACCATCTGCATGGCAAAGTCCGTACCGAACTCCGGGATTCCCAGGCAGCCAAGCTTCGTGCCCCCGATCTGGTCAGGCGTGATCCCCAGCGCCTCCGTATTCTGGAACAGGCTCATCACATCCGCCCCGTCCAGGGGAATGGTCAACGGATCCCTGCCTGTCATATCCTGGAGCATACGGATCATGGTGGGATCATCGTGCCCCAGAATATCCAGCTTTAACAGGTTATGATCAATGGAATGGTAATCAAAGTGGGTGGTAACCGTATCTGTAGTCATATCATTGGCAGGATGCTGCACCGGTGTAAAGGAATTGATATCCTGCCCGATGGGCAGTACCACAATGCCGCCGGGATGCTGCCCGGTACTCCTCCTGACTCCCGTACAGCCTGAGACGATCCTGTCGATCTCGCTGTTCCGCTTGTGTTTTCCCCTTTCCTCAAAATAATTTTTCACATAGCCGAAGGCCGTCTTGTCCGCCAGGGTGGCAATGGTGCCCGCCCGGAAGGTCTGCCCCGCGCCAAAGATAACCTCCGTATATTTGTGGGCTTTGGACTGATACTCCCCGGAAAAGTTCAGGTCGATATCCGGCTCCTTGTCCCCCTTGAATCCCAGAAAGGTCTCAAAAGGGATATCAAAACCGTCCTTGTGCAGCATTTCCCCACAGACCGGGCATGCCCTGTCCGGCATGTCAATGCCCGCCCTGCCCGCGTAAGCCTTTACCTCATCGCTTTCAAAATCCACATAATGGCATTTGCTGCAATAATAATGGGGACTTAAAGGATTCACCTCTGTGATCCCCGCCATGGTAGCCACAAAGGAACTTCCCACGGATCCTCTGGAGCCCACCAGGTAGCCGTCCTCCACCGATTTCCACACCAGCTTCTGGGCAATGATATACATCACCGCAAACCCGTTGGAAATAATGGAATTCAATTCCCTCTGCAGCCGCGCCTCCACGATCTGCGGCAGATCGGGACCGTAAATTTCATGCGCCCTGTCATAGCATATCTTTGTCAGTGTCTTGTCGCTGTCCGCAATGACCGGAGGGCATTTGTCCGGGCGCACCGGGGCAATGGTTTCTATCATGTCCGCGATCAGATTGGTATTTTTCACTACCACTTCATACGCTTTGTCGCTTCCCAGATAGGCAAATTCCTCCAGCATCTCCTCCGTAGTGTGCAGAAACAGGGGCGCCTGATTGTCGGCATCCTCAAATCCCTTGCCCGCCATAATGATCCTGCGGTATACTTCATCCTCAGGATCCAGGAAGTGAACGTCACAGGTTGCCACCACCGGCTTATGGAACTGCTCTCCCAGCTTCACAATCTGCCGGTTCACATTCCGGATATCTTCCAGAGAATTGATATTGCGGATTTTCTCGGACGCGATCATAAATTCATTGTTTCCACAGGGCTGTATCTCCAGATAATCATAAAAGTTCACCAGCCTCGCGATCTGCATATCGCTCTGTCCGTCCAGAAGGGCGCGGTAGAGCTCCCCCGCCTCGCAGGCGCTTCCCAGGATCAGCCCCTCCCTGTACTTCATGACCATACTCTTGGGAATCCGGGGGTGCCTGCTGAAATAGGTCAGGTGGGAGGCGGACACCAGCCTGTACAGATTGATGCGGCCCAGATCGTTCTTCGCCAGAATGATGGCATGATAGGAAGGCAGTTTTTTCACCAGCGCCTCACTGTCAGTGCCCAGGGCGTTCAGCTCCGACAGAGTGTGCACATTCCGTTCTTCCAGCATCTGAATAAACTTCACAAAGATCCATGCGGTACATTCCGCGTCATCCACCGCCCGGTGATGGTTTTCCAGAGAGATATTCAGCGTCTTTGCCACCGCGTCCAGGGTGTGCTTAGACTGGTTTGGCAGGAGTACCCTGGCGATCCCCACTGTGTCCACATAGGTATACTCTGCAGGCAGTCCCAGCCTTCTGGAATTTTCCTGGATAAAGCTCATATCAAAATTGGCATTGTGAGCCACCAGCACACAGCCGTCACAGAATCCGGCAAACCGGGGCAGCACCTCTTCAATCAGCGGCGCGTCCAACACCGTATCATCCCGAATGCCGGTAAGCTTCTCTATTTCAAAGGGAATCGGCGTCTGGGGGTTCACAAAAGTGGAAAAGCGGTCAATGACCTTTCCATCGGAGACCTTAACCGCACCGATCTCAATGATACGGTTGTTTACGGGAGAAAATCCTGTGGTTTCAATATCAAACACCACAAAGCTGTCCTCCAGGGACTGTCCCCTGTCCCCGGTGACAATCTCCTTCAGGTCATCCACCAGATAGGCCTCCACTCCATAGATCACCTTAAAAAAGTCCTGCCTGTCCGGATTCCCTTCCCCCGCCTCCTTCCTCTTTTTCTTTTCAGCTCCCCAAAGGTCGTCCCACACATGGTTCGCATCCGTAAAGCCCTGCACCACACCGTGGTCCGTGATGGCAATCGCCCGATGCCCCCACTGAAAGGCACGTTTGACAATATCCTTTGCCTCCGAGACGCCGTCCATGTCACTCATCTTTGTATGACAGTGCAGCTCCACCCTCTTATGGGGCGCCGTATCCATGCGGGTGGTGGTAAAATCAGGTATCTTTTTGATCCCTGTAAGAGAGCCGAGGGTCAGTTCATGGTCAAACTTATCCATCACGCTGAGCCCCTTGATCTTTATAAAAGTGCCGGGCTTAAGGCCTCCTGTGATCTCCTTTACCTGCTCATTTTTCGCGAAGAGTTTTACGGTCATGGTATCGGTGAAATCCGTCACATCAAACAGGATGATGGTTTTCTCATTTTTGAGTTCACGGGAATCCAGCTTCAGCACTTTCCCCCGGATCACCACCTCTCCCATCTCTCCGATGATATCCTCTATGCGCATTGCATCCTCTTCAAAGTCCCTGCCATAGACCACATCCGGATTATCGGAACGCTTAAAGGAATCTCCTCCCCGCCGGAACTCTCCCTTGCGGAACTCTCCTCTCTGGAAGCCTCCTTTTCCCTGAAAGCTCCTGGTGGTGCCCGTCGCAGCCGGACTTTCCTGGGACGGCTTTCTCGTTGCGCCCGATGCAGATGGGGTTTCCACCGCGGGTACATTTGTCAGCGTTTTCCCGGTGGACGCGGAGGCGCTGCCCTCCGAGGACATGCCGGCATTTCCACTGCCGGTGTGCCTCACCCGGCGGGCAATCTCATCCACCTTCATTTTCAGGCGCAGCTCGTCATCCTCGGCAAACCTGCCGTTTTGTGCTTTACGGTACTCCGTCTCCAGTTTTACAGAAAATCCGCACCGCTCCACCAGGATCTTCTCCAGCACACGCACCAGCTCCGGTTCTTTGCTGCGATTGATCACAGTATCCTCCAGTGTCAGCACCATTCTGTCTTTTCCGGGGTACGCGATTTCCGCCTGCTTAAAAGCATTGTACTCCACATGGCTGTAATCCCGCAACTCCTCCAGTATGCTGTCCCTGTAAGCCGCCATCAGATTTTCCGGCGTATACTGGGAAGATAATTCGAATCTCTCCTGAATCTTTACAACCATGTCCGCATTGGGAAACAGCTGTCTTTTGATCTCGCTCTCCGTCCGCCAGATATCTTCCTTCAGGATCAAACGGGTACTGTACAGATATATGCGCAGAATATCCTTTCTCTTCGTAGCGGAAACGCGTTCCACTGCTGCCTGCTCCATTCTGTCATGGAGCGGGTTATTCAATTTTAATGTGGGAAATGTTTCAAAAAACGGTTTCATGCCAGTTATCCAGTTCTTCCTTCAATGCAGCAAGCAGCTGATCCTCCGGTATCTTGCGGATGATCTCGCCTTTTTTAATCAATAGTCCCTCGCCGATTCCTCCTGCCACTCCCAGATCGGCCTCTTTCGCTTCACCCGGCCCGTTGACGGCACAGCCCATCACAGCTACTTTGAGATTCAGCGGATAATCTTCCACCAGCTTTTCCACCTTTGCGGCCAGTCCGATCAGGTCGATCTGCGTCCTCCCACAGGTGGGGCAGGAAACCACCTCTATGCCGCCTTTGCGCAGCCCCAAAGTGCGAAGGATCAGCCTCGCCGACTTGACCTCTTCCACAGGATTACCGGTGAGGGAAACCCTGATCGTATCACCGATCCCCTGATGGAGGATCAGCCCCAGTCCTATGGCTGACTTAATATTACCGCTCTGCACCGTGCCGGACTCGGTAATACCCACATGCAGCGGATAGGGTGTCTTATCTGCCAGCAGTTCATGTGCTTTCACACACATCAGCACATCGGAGGATTTGATACTGATAACCAGGTTGTCATAGCCCTGCTCCTCAATCATATGCACTTTGTCCAGAGCGCTCTCCACAATACCCTCCGCTGTGACACCGCCGTACTTATCCACCAGATTCTTCTCCAGCGACCCGCTGTTCACCCCTATCCTGATCGGAATGTTCCGTTCTCTTGCCGCATCCACCACGATCTTTACCTTGTCCGCACTGCCAATATTCCCCGGATTAATGCGGATCTTATCTGCGCCGTTCTCCATGGCGGCAACTGCCATTTTATAGTCAAAATGGATATCCGCTACCAGGGGGATATGTATCTGCCTTTTTATTTCTGCAAGCGCTTTTGCCGCTTCCATAGTGGGAACCGTACAACGTATGATTTCACAGCCGGCACGTTCCAGTTCCAGGATCTGCGCCACAGTGGCCCGCACATCCTCCGTCTTTGTATTTGTCATCGACTGGATCAGGATCGGATTGCCGCCGCCGATCCTCCTGTCCCCGATCCGAACCGTCTTCGTTTTTTCCCGATATGTCATTTCCTGTTCCATGGGGTTCTCCTATCCTATTTTCTGCAATTTTTCACTGTGTTCCGCCACCACCGTTTTCACGACAGTGATATCCTGCTTCATTGCCTCATATTCATCAATGCTGTTCCTGTACCTGTCATAAGTTGCTGTATAGCAGGATTCTATGGTATTCAGCCGTGGCAGAATCTCATTCTCCTGAGCCAGTTCGATTTTTTTCACCCTGACCTTGATATCCTGCACATCATTCTCCAGATCCCGGACGTCCCCCTTCAGTTCCTGTACGTCCTCCTTCAGATTCCCCACGTCCTCCTTCAGTTCCTGTACGTCCTCCTTCAGATTCCCCACGTCCTCCTTCAGTTCCTG
>CAOKWI010000128.1 GCA_948473115.1 uncultured Lachnospiraceae bacterium
ATTGTTTACTTAAACCTTCTAAGATTTGTGAGGTTTTAGAAAATTGATTTCCGTGGATAAGATGTACTCTCTGTGAGGAAGCGGGCTTCTCCCGACTCCGGGTCTATCCGATAGATTTCAAATCCCTTGCTCATATAAAAGCTGCCCCCGCCCTGGTAAAAGGAAGGGTAATCCTGATCTCCCAGACCTTCCAGTTCTGTTTCCCTTCCATCCGCTGTGACCAGCCGCCATGTCCTTGAACTACCCCGATATTCCATGCAGATCCTGCTTCCTTCCACAGTTCCCGCCATAGACAGGATCCTTCCCGGCTCCCCGCCACCGCCTGCTGCCGCGACAGCCGTATCCTCCTCAAAGCTTACACCGCCGTCACGGGATATCACGTCACTGCCATATAAGTCCAGCAGCCGCATCATCTCCTCTTCCTGAACCAGGCTGACAAAGGTATCTTTCCCGCCGTCATAGGAAACAGCTTCCTCCACATACCTGCCCATGGCGCCTTCCCCACCGGAATTCTCCTCCGCTTTCCCGCAGCCGCTGCCGCAAAGCGCAACTGCCCCACAAAGGATACAGACAATCAATTTTTCTCTTAATTTTGTTTTTAATACTCTCTTTTTCATAGCCGGTCTCCTCCTACTTGATAAATCCGATCTCTTTCAGCGATTCTATCACGTTGTCCACATGGTCATCCCCCAAATTCTTCAAGTACTCTATTGTCTGCACCCCATTCATACGGTTAAACTCCGCGTTGTCAAATCCAAACTGTACTCTCCCCGGAAGAATCACTGTAATGTCAATCCATTGCACCCCCTGTTCGGTCCGCATGGAAACGACATAATCTATATCCTCTTCCTGCAGTTTGTCAACGATCTGAAACGCCTCTTCCAGCGCTTCCATCCCATTATCGCCGGAAACGCAGAATACATTTGAAAAACTTACTACCTTGTACGTTGTTGTCAAAAGCAAGATTGGAATGGCTGCCAGCAGGATCAGGAGGAGAACCACCGCCACTTTTGCCTTCGACAGCTTCCTCTTCAGGAAAAACTGCCTTTTGACCGCCGCTTTCAGGTTATCATCCGCCGTCTTTTCGATTTCGTTCTTTTCAATGCGTCTGCCCGCCAGGATCTCGTTGATGCTGACCTCATAAAAATCGCTCAGCCGCTGCAGGGAATCCACATCGGGGATCCCCCGTCCGGTCTCCCACCTGGAAATCGCCTTGTCGGAGACCTGCAGTGCCTCGGCGACTTCCTTCTGTTTCAATTCTTTCTGCTTTCTCAGTTCACTGAGGAAGCTTCCTATCTCAAGTGCGTCCATCCGTATTCTCCTTCTGATTTTCGTCCAACCTTTTGCGGCAGTTTGCATCTGGCAGTTCACACTCGACAGAACAGTCCCGTACCAGCCCATATGTGTTCCGTCGACAGCAAAGTCCCGTACCAGCCTATATGTGTTCCGCCGACAGCAAAGTCCCATACCTGCCTATATGTGTTCCGCCGACACAATGATTGTACTTCCAACAGAAATATTTTGCACCCTATGCTTCATAGAATACAGCGAAAATGCCGAAAACAGGGCGAAATTAGAAAGGTGTAAAGCCTGAATGGTTTGACAGACTTTACACCTTACGGTTCACGATCTCTATTCAGTTGCAGAAATACTTACGTATCTTTTCTCTTCTCGTCAGACTTCCGCATATTTCTGTAAAATGAAGTTCTTTACCTGCTGGTTATTCTCCGGCTTTGTATCCTCCAGTGTCGCATGGATATAAGGCTTTCTCTCCTTCATGAACTTCAGCACCTGCGTGTAATCCATCTCGCCCAGTCCACAGCCCACGGAGTTTAACTTTCCGTCGCCCACCACAAAGTCTTTCAGATGAACCATCGCAACATCAGGACCCAGCAGTTCGATTGCCTCCGCAAAAATTGCCTCCCTGTCCTGGTAATTTGAAATATCCAGCATATTTACGGGATCAAAGATGATCTGCAGGTTGGGCGAATCGATCTCGTCCAGCACCTGCCTCGCCCTCCTGGGGGTGGAAACAATATGGCGGTACACCGGCTCAATGGCAAATACCACTCCCATCTGCTCCGCATACTTCACAACAGGACGCACATTATTGATAAACAGCTGCAATGCCTCCTCCGTATGACACTCCGGCGTAAAGGTGTAGGTTTCATTGGGAGCCCCCGTTTCCGTTCCCACCACACCGCAGCCCAGCCAGGAAGCAAAGCGGATATGCGCCATGTAGCGGTGGACTGTCTTTGCAAGCTGCTCTTTGTTCGGATTCGCCAGATTCAGATAACAGCCCAGCACGGCGATATCCACCTTGTTCTCGGCAAATACATTTTTGATGTACATGGCAAGGCCGGGCGTCATGGCCTCATCCGTGGTAGGGAACTCGTCGATCACCTTTGCCAGTGCCAGGTGCCCGCACTCAAAACCCAGCTTATGTACGTCCGCAATCCGCTCCGCAAAGGGAAGCTTTGTTGTGTCATGTAATCTGATTCCTAACTGCATATTTCTTTCCTCCGTTTCATATTGATAATCCGTAACAGTTCAGCCATACGGCACCGCGAAGTCAACAATTGCAGTGTGTCCCATGGGGACACACTCCTGTGCAATTTTGCGAGACTTGCAGGCGCCAAAATGAGTTGAAAACTCATTTTGTGTGCATTCTCGTAACAGTTTGGCCGAAGGCTGAACTGTTACGAGAATCCTGTCTTTCCCGCCAGCATGGCCCGGCACTGTTCCCAGTCAGCATCCACAAATTTGTCCTTATATAAGCGTATGACAAGCTTATTCTTCAATGTGATCCACACATGGTTCCCTTCCTCCCGGATGGATTCCATGTCAGAATAATTCCAATGTACCGAGGCATTCCCATCTGACGCCCATATCGTATCCTCCCGGAATTCAATGGTGCGGATCCACCGGTCCTGTCCGCAGTTCTTCACCATCTGCGCATACTGCCGTTTCCCCAGCAGCCAATCCCTGGTAAATGCCCTGTTAAAGCAGAGCAGCGCAAATACAAGCATGTACGCAATGCCGACTCCTCTTCCCATGACCCATTCCCACAGACACAGCCCCAGAAAGCACAGCCCCATTGCGATCCAGATGACGAAAAACGTCCGTTTGGGCTTTTTCCTGCGGTTTTCCCGCAGCCACTCCTTATAAAGCCCCCAGGTCACCTCGTACTCATTTTTCATCCTGTCCGCCCTTTTCGATCAGTTCATCCACACCAACCAATTCATAGGCTTCACCGGTCTGTCCCTCGATCCTAACATTCTCCAGAGTCAGCTTCCTGACGTTTCTGGCAAACAGTCCTCTCTTCGTACTCTCGGGCACAGTCTCTGACATGGCGGGTACACCCGGCTTGGGATTCTCCGCGTAACTGAAGGAAATATTCCTCATGACAATCTCCTCGATCTTCTGCTCGGGAAGCCCGTCAAAGAAAGCAGCCGCCACATGGCAGTTGGTACACTCCAGATTTTCGAACACCATCATTTTAATGGAAGGCGTCCTGTCATCCACAGGGTACAGTTCCCTGGACTGCACATAGGGTGTATGTCCGTCCGGATCACAGAAATAGAAGGAATTGACCACCAGCGGAGTCATCACATGATCCAGATCCAGATTGCGGAATGTAATGCCGTCCAGAATGGCATCCTTCCCCCTGCCGCGCCTGGTCTTGATGCGCAGTCCCCTGTCCGTGCGGCGGAAAATGCAGTCTTCCACCGTCAGGTTGATGATACCGCCCGCCATCTCGCTGCCCAGCGTGACTGCACCGTGCCCGTCCTCCATGAGACACTGGCGGATCCGGATGTTTTCAGAGGGCGTCTTGTATTTCCTTCCCATATAGATCTTTCCGCTCTTCACCGCGATACAGTCGTCACCCACGGAAAAATGCACGCCCAGGATATCCACATTTTTACAGGATTCGGGATCGCAGCCGTCGGTGTTGGGCGAATCCGCAGGATTGGACACAAACAGGTCTATGAACCTCACATCTTCGCTGAAATAAGGGTGGAGCGTCCAGGAAGGTGAATTGCACACCTTCACTCCCGCCAAGGTTATGTTTTTGCAATGATTCACAAAGAACAGGCGGGGGCGGAAGCTCTCCTTATATTTCATGGGCACCTTCCACCAGTCCGCCTTGGAGGCGTTTCCGTTTATGGCGCCCTGTCCGTAGATCACCACATCCTCCACATTGACGCCGCAGATAATGCCCGTGTACATGTTCAGGGGATTTCCCTCCCAGCTTCCCAGATTATAGCCGTCCTTCTCGTCATAGCTTTCGATCCATCCGGGGAAAACAGGGAATTTCTCCATCTCCGTAAACGCCTTCAATTCCGCTCCCTTTGCCAGTTCAATGCGGGTGTGGCTCTTTAAGAACAGGGAGGTAATGCGGTATGTCCCCGCCGGAATCAGCACGCGGCTGTGTTCGGGACAGGCAAGGATCGCCGCCTGGATATGGTGGGTGTCATCCTGCTCTCCATCCCCCTTGGCGCCGAACCGCCTTACATCCAGGGTCACAAACTCATAGTCCGTCCTGAAAACAAGGCTGCCCGCCTTTTCATCGCCGTCCATGATTTCCACATGGTATTCCGTATCCGGCTTCAAGTCGTACAGGGACACAATGGTCTTCTCCGCGGTCAACGCTTCCTTTCCGTTTACCAGCACGCGGTAGGGCTTTTTCGTCTCATAACGTCCACCGTCCCTGATTTCTATTACAGCACTCCTGGCTGTGTTCATCACATGAATTATTTCCATACCCTTCTCCATTCCAGTCCTAAGAGCGTGTTTGAAAATTCATTCCCGCCAGACTGCCGCTTTGGGCAATCTGCTCCACTCTCTGTCTGTAACTATCTGGAAACACACACTGCCCTCATGCCGCACACTGTTTTCGCGGCCGATTCCAAATAGTTACCCTGTTTACAGTTACATATACGCCTCATATTTCTCCGCAAGCAGCACACAGGTCTCGCCTGCACGGGCAATGGCTCCGCGGATCAGTCTCTCAGCTTCCGCCTCGTCCGGGCTGCCGTCGGTAAACCTGCCGTCCCTGTAATAGCCGGCAATGACCTCCTGCACCACTGCCTTGAAAAGCTGCGCCAATTCTATGTAATACTCGTACAGCTGAGGCGTTACATTGTCAATGGTATGAATCAACGCATCCAGGTAGCGGGCCGTCGTCCCCATGGAGCCCGCTTCCTTCCGTTTGGCATTCAGTTGTTCCATCTGCTTTAACAGATCGGGATAGTTCTCCTTCTTGTTAAATTCCGTCTCATAATAAGCATAAACCGGATAGACCCACCTTGCGGCCTCAAAGCAGTCCGCGTCCACGCTGCCCATATCGAACAGCCCCTCCGCGGTCCTTGGCAGAGCCTTAATCCGTTCTGCCGCTGCCATCGCCGCGTCTGCATTGTCCCCCGCAATTCCCTCCAATGCAGCCTTTAATTGTTCCTTCATGCAAGCACCTCCTTTAATTCATCAGCCGATCCTTTCCGAATGATCTTCCGTCCTCAATAGTATAACACAGATAGAATCAGAAAGCACTTGCTTTATCAAATTCCATGCCGGAAATTGTAACTGCTCAACCCCAGCGCATTCTTTGCTCATCAATGCTTCCTTTCTGTTCTTATCTTGGCGCTCCGCCTCCCCGCATTGCCCTTGCCACTTTCACCGTGGAAAAATCTGCCTGATTAAACTTTCCAACACTTAACGCAAAGAAAACTGTCCCTATAAGAACCGTAATCATAAGCCCCATGACCGGAGTTATGATAAAGCCATGAATATCAAATGCCATTCCCTCCCGCACGAGTTCGGCAGAACTCATTTTGTATGCCCCAAGCGCAATATACCGGAAAATAGACGTCACATAGGTAAGCGGATTCAGATAGACCACCGGCAGAAGAAACCCCGGCATCATCGTAGTCGGTATATATGCGCCGGAAACAAACGTCAACGGCATCATGATCATGGAGCTGATTGTCTGGAACGAAGGGGAATTGCGTGAAACAGTCGCTAAAAACAGACCGACTGCGCTGAAGGTCATCGCTGAAACCAGCATTACCGCAACCATCAGCAAACCCTGAAGCACATTGATCCTAAATCCAATGAGCAGGCTGATTATCATGGTAAGAGTCCCCTGCAACGTGGAAATGACCGCCCCCGATATCATATTTCCAATAGAAATCTGGGAACGTGCAATCGGCGCGACCATGACCTCTTTCATATATCCGTCCGAAATATCCGACAGGATATCTGACGAATTATTGATACCCGTCTGAAAAACAGTCATAATAATGACGCCTGCAATCA
>CAOKWI010000129.1 GCA_948473115.1 uncultured Lachnospiraceae bacterium
ATTACAGGAAGATGAGCAACCAGACGCTGGCCGATGAGACACGGGAGGTCAGGAATATGCTGTCGGAGATCATCCTGCAGAATTTGGACGGATGGGAGGAAGAATATGAACAAATACGAGAAGATGCTGGAATGTAACAGGAAAGCCAGCGATGAGAAAATTGAGAGGGCGAGGAAAGCCATCTTTGAACTGATGGACGAGGGGGAAAAGGTGACCGTACCGAAGCTGATGGAAAAAACAGGGCTTTCAAGAGGTTTTTTTTACAAGAACCCATCGGTGCGCCAGACGCTCGACAAGGTGCTGGAACAGCAGGGCGGAGTGAGCCATCCAAGGAAGAACATACTTGACATGGCAATGAACAACGAGATCCTGTCCCTGCAGAGACAGGTCAGGGCAATGCAGCAGGAAATGGATGCCCTGCGCCAGGAGAATGAAAAACTGAAAAGGGCGTTGGACCGGAAGAACAGGGAGCTGCTCCGGAATCTGTAACAATACATAGCCCTTAAAGGTAAGAACCGACAGCCAGCATACACAAAAGTATGCCTGTTGGTCGTTGGTGTTGGCAAAGAAATTTTGAGTACATATCCTGCATGGAAATACGCCTGGGATCACAGAGTTTCGAGGCAGGATAAACACACACATATAAATGAAGAAATAGAAAATTGTCGAAAGTATGGCTACGGTCATGCTTTTTTTACAGCAAACGACAGGAAAAACAGAACGCCATACACACTTTTGTATGCCGTTAGAGCCAGTGTTTACAAGGGATTGCGGGGGCAGGGTACATTTTACGGACGAGCCCACGGGGGCGCTGAACCGTACCTCCTCCGAGGAGGTCATGGAGGAACTGGCAAAGATCAACGATGAGGGAACCACCATCATGCTTGTGACCCATGACGTAAAAGTGGCGGCAAAATGCACCAGGGTTCTGTACCTGGTTGACGGCAGCATAAAAGGAGAATATAATTTGGACAGATATACGCCCTCCCGGCTTCGGGAACGGGAGCGGGCGCTGAATAACTGGCTGATGGAAATGGGATGGTAATAGTGTGAGAAGTACTTCTAGCCGCTCACAGCAGAGGCTGTTTCGCGGAGAAGTACTAAGTCTCACACCAAGAAATGCCTGAAATACGGCATTTCTCATCCGGATTTGAGCCGCGGCAGGGCCGCGACATGGAGGTTAGCGTGAGAAGAACTTCTAAAGACGTCCCATCATAGGATGGGACGCCAAGAAGTTCTATGTCTCACGCCGAAAAACGCCAAAGCCAGGCGTTTTTCATTTGGATTTGAGTTACAGCAAAGCTGTGACGTGGGGGTAGAGATATCGTGATCGATATTTTGATTGTCGAGGATAATAAGGAACTGGCGGAACTGCTGCGGGATTTCCTACAGACGGAGAATTACGTGGTAAGCATTGCCCCCACCGGGGAAAAGGCTCTGTCGCTGTTTGAGAGATATGGTGCAAGGCTTCTGGTGCTGGATATCATGCTGCCCGGACTGGACGGCTTTGCGCTGTGTGAAAGGATCCGCAGAAAGAGCGATGTGCCCATACTGGTGGTAAGCGCCAGGACTGACAGGGAGGACAAGTTGAAGGGGCTTTGGAGCGGAGCGGATGATTACATGGAGAAGCCTTACGACATAGACATCATGCTGGCAAAGATCCGGGGGATCTTCAAGCGCAGATATTCCCTGGATGAACTGGTATGCGGCAACCTGCGTTTCAACAGGATCACCCGCACCGTCTGGAAGGACGATGTGCCGGTGGAACTGACGGCAAAGGGATTTGACCTGCTTCTGCTTCTGGCGGAAAACAGGGGAAAGGCTCTTTCCAAGGAGTATCTTTTTGACAGGGTATGGGGAAGCGACAGCTTTTCTGAGCAGCAGACGCTGACGGTCCATATCAAGTGGATCCGGCAGAAAATAGAGGATGACCCCAAAAATCCGCAGAGGATCCTGACGGTATGGGGAGTGGGGTATCAATTTGTATGAAGACATACCGGAGATTGTTCCTGGCGGTGATCGGGCTGATCCTGCTGATCTTGATCGCGGCAAATATCATAATATGTAAAATCGACCTTTCCGGAAACGGCAGACCCTACCGGGTGGAGATTGAACGCCTTGCGCTGGGGATAGAGGAAAAGGGTTATGCGGCCTTGGATCTGACAGACTGTCAGTATGTGGTGCGGGTGGAAAGGCTGGGCGACAGCTTCCGGCATACAGACAGCGATCACGCCGTCAGGGAGATAGACGGGGAACTGTACCGCTTTGACTATGTGTCTGGAAACCCCGGCGGGAAAAGAAGGCTGCTTGTTGCCGTGAACCTGGTGCTGTGCATGATGGCGGCTGTTGTGGTCTGCATTCTGGCATTTGTGCGCCGTCAGATCCTGCTTCCCTTTGAGCGGCTTTCGGATGTGCCCTATGAACTTGCCAGGGGGAACCTCACCGTCCCGCTCAGGGAGGGCAGGAGCCGCTTCTTTGGAAGCTTTGTCTGGGGAATGGACCTGCTGCGGGAAAACATGGAGGAACGCAGGCAGAGGGAACTGACCCTGCAGAGGGAAAACAAAACCCTGCTGCTGTCCCTCTCCCATGACATCAAGACACCCCTTTCCGCCATAAGGCTGTATGCGGATGCCCTCAGGAAGAATCTGTATCCGGGCAGGGAGAGGCAGGCGGAAATCGCGGGAAAGATAAATGGCAAGGCGTGTGAGATCGAGGAGTATGTGTCCCGGATCATTGCCGCCTCCAGGGAGGATTTCCTTTCCCTGGAGGTGGAAGACAAGGAATTCTATCTCTCGGACCTGGTGAAAAGCATCCTGGATTATTATGTGGAAAAGCTGGCGCGGCAGAAGACGGAATTTCACATTGCGGAATACGGGGACTGCCTGCTTTCCGGCGACCCTGACCGCGGCGTGGAGGTTCTGCAGAATATCATGGAGAATGCCATCAAATACGGCGACGGGCGTAGGATCGGGATTACATTTTCGGAGGAAGAGGACTGCAGGCTGATCACGGTAACAAGCAGCGGGTGCACCCTCTCAGACACAGAGCTGCCCCATATCTTCGACAGCTTCTGGCGCGGCGCCAACGCCCGCAATCTACAGGGCAGCGGGCTGGGACTGTACATCTGCAGGCAGCTGATGCATAAGATGAATGGGGAAATCTATGCCCGGGCGGAGGACGGAAGCCTGCTTGTGACGGTGGTTTTCCAGATGGCGTGCTGATTTTTTTGGTGGGAGAATTTTTGAATTTGCATCTGATCGTGTCGAATAGTGTAATTTTTAGGGAAATATTCATGTCGAAAAACGCGAAAATATAAAGAAATTATACTGTTTTTGACTGAATATCTGCTTGGTGCGACAGGGATCCACAGATGAAGGTGCTGCTTATGAAGGATCTTGTGTTCCTCGCATGCCATGAAAGGAAATTGTCATTTTCCCGTTGACAGTTAAAATACCGATGATATTCTGGGAATAGGAAACGGCGGGGGGAACGAAAATAATGTTTTCGATTTTATAGTCCCCGTAGAGAATCGGGATGTCCAGCACCGTCAGATTCGTTATGCCCAGATCCCTTGTTTTCCCGGTATATTTCATTACCCTTGCGGTCTGCTGCGCAAACCGGTTACGGAAGCAGTGGTGGGTGCTCAGTAAAACCGCATCTATCAAAGTAGGAGGCAGTGCGGCCAGAAACTGTAACACAAATGTTTTCCTTTGCCGCAGCTTTTTTTGGATTTTTTTGTGAACACGCATCGCGTTTTCCATAAATGCTTTTTTCCTGTCATACCGGTAATGGATGCTGATGCCGGAGGTCAGGTTAGACATGGCTTCGTTGTCCTTTTCCCGGATGCTGACAGGGATTCCGACTTCACATTTCCGTTGATATTTCTGCAGGAACAGGGTCACAAGATAACTGTTGACAGAGCAGCCGACCTGTCCTGCCTCCCTTATGATCTGACCCGTTTCGGAGACAGACAGGGTCTGGTATGTGATGTCGGAGGATGTGTTTTTCCAATATTCATTGTGCAGGCGATAATAGTCCTGCCAGGTAAAAACATCGTGATTCCATTTGCGGTTACAGTAGCGGACATAGCATTCTGCGGGCAGGGGTAATGTCGTCCGGAAGAAAGAATGTCTGGTGAGCAGGGTAAGCGGTTTATAGGAAAGCGGAGTTCCGACAAGGGCATTCATGATATCTTTGATGAAATACAGGATGGACTTTCCATCGCCTGCCAGATGATGTGCCATGATCAGGATCTGAGTTTCGGTTTCTGTAGGAATGACAAATGTTCTGATCAGTTCCCCCTCATTAATTGCAAAGGGGATTTTTTCGTTTTCACGGACAAGTTCCAGCCAGCCCTTATCGGAAACCGCCGTTCTACAGCCGGTGAAGGGCAGCCGCTCATAGCAGGCGGTACCATGCTTCAGGACAATTTTTGACATGGCAGCTTCGTTTGCCGTATAGGCTTTTCTGACAGCGGCGGTCAGCTTCTGCGGGCAAATTTTTCCTGATAATTCTACACACATGGAAATGATTACGTTGGGCTCGAATAAATTCGGGCGTTCCGTCAGGATTTCGTTCATGATTACCTCCCAAAACTACACCAGATATTTCCGGATGCCATACAGCCAGAGTTTCATGGTCAGCCTCTGGGGTAGCAGTTTCACGTTTAAGTGCTGGCACTTGACATAGAGGGAGCAGACCGACATATCCCTGCCCGCCTTTGCGTCTTTTAGCGCTTTCCTCGCCACTTTTTCAGGGGAGACGATGCCTGGGAAACGGATTTTTTTGCCGTTCATTTCCCTGGTCAGAAGATCGGTATCCACCCAGCCAGGGCATACCGCCGTCACCGTGATCCCGCAGGAGCCCAGTTCTGCGTTAAGGGCTCTGGAATAGTTGCGCAAAAAGGCTTTTGTGGCGGCATATAAATTGAGGTGCGGCACGGGCTGGAATGCAGAGGCGGAGGAGATATTGAGTATTTTTGCCCCCTTCTCCATAAACGGGATACAGAAGTGAATCAGCACGGCGGGAACCTTACAGTTTAAGTCTATCGTCTGCTCTGTTTCCGAAAAGGAAAAATCCATGGACGGCGCCATTCTTGCCATTCCGGCATTATTTACCAGCCACAGGACGGAGGGCATCTCCTTTTTCAGCAGGTCGTGGAAAGAGTGCAGATCCTCATTGCTCGTCAGATCCATGGGTATGGGAATGATGTTCTCCCCGTATTCGCTTTTCAGTGCAAGAAGCCGCTGACTGTTTCTCCCGACCACCCATATCTCATCCAGGCTTTCCCGGACCAGTTCCCGCACGAATGCCTGTCCTATGCCGCCGGAGGCGCCTGTCACGACCGCAATTTTTTTCATAGTAACCTCCATGATTCCGTTTCGCGGAATCTCATAATCCAAAAGCCGACAGGTTGGTATTTTTCCAACTGTTTTAACGGCCTGGGACATTATTTTGTGCTGTCTTTCAGCAGAACCCTTGACAGATCCCCGGAAGAAATCATTTCGTATTTTGTGGTAAACAGCTTCCTGAGCGCGTAGAGATAGACAACGCCCCAGTAATAATCCGCCAGTTTCAATGGCAGGCCCTCCACAACGCTTCCCTCTTTCTGACCCTGTCTGATTATCTTTTCCGTGATCTGGTAGACTTCCGACTGATAAATGGTTTCCGCAGAGGGTAAATCCTTTTGTTCAAGCATCATCTGCGTATTTAATGTAACCTTTGCCGCATAGCTGTCATCCTGGAGCAGTTTGTCCATGATGCTGTCGGAGAGTTTTTGTATTTTCTTTCTGGCGGACATGGGTAAATGCAGGAGTATATTCAATTCCGCAATATCCTTACTGCTGTTTGTCAGGGCGGCGATTTCCTGGAACAGTTCTTCCTTTGATTTGAAATAGAGATAAAGGGTGCCCTGTCCGATACCGATCTGCTTTGCCAGATCGCTTATCTTTGTCCCCGCAAAGCCATTTCTGGCAAAATAGAGCATGGAATCCTTCAATATTTTAGACCTGGTTTCCTCACGGATCTCCTGACATCTTTCCTGTGATTTCGGCATGTTTTCTCCTTCATTCTCGAGAACAAGCATTACTTAATTTATGAATGAATATTTGTTCATTAATAAATTAAGGCATTTTGCGTTATATGTCAACACTTTTTGAGGAATATACGGTGTAACTATTCAGCCCCGATAGTACCTGGTGGCTTGTTTTTTTGCCAAGGGGACGGCGGCGCCATGCTGTCCTGTCCTATGCGGACGGGGCAACGCGGATC
>CAOKWI010000130.1 GCA_948473115.1 uncultured Lachnospiraceae bacterium
GTTTCGGACACAGGCGCAGTTTCGGACACAGGCGCAGTTTCGGACACAGGCGCAGAAACGGAAAGTTCTTCAGCGCGCATGACCCTTATCCCGGAAGGGGTACTGCTGACCTGGCAGGAGGACGGACTGTTCGCCTTTGTATCAGAAGATTCTGACGGCGGATACACCCTTTGGCGCGTGGATCATTTCCCGGAAGGACAGGACGATACGGGCAATACCCTTTTCCCCACGGAGCAGGCTCTCCTGTTCGACGGGGAAAGGCTGGTATTGGCCGCTTACCCGGATTTTATGAGCAACAATGTCCAGCTTGCCGTCTTCACAAAGGAAGGACTTGCCTACTATGGACGGTACAGGCACAGCGGCGAATGGGACAGGGAGAAGGAGGTGTCCGGAGGCTGGATCCATCCCGTGGGCGTAATAGACAACGGAGAGATAAGACGTACCAAAAATCCTCTCAGACTGCGGTTTTATTAACGAAACCACGGTATAACCCACTTTTTCCCTGGAGCATGTTTGAAAATTGCTTTCTGTCAGCTGTGCGTCACAATTTGTGGCAGATTTGACCCGAATGAAGGAGACGTAGTGGGCTACGTTGACCGAATGAGGGGCAAAGATACCGCAAAGTGAGGCGTGCAGATGGCGGGAATGAATTTTCAAACACGCTCTAGCATCCTTTGCCGCAGGAAAGCCGCACGGGCGCACGGGGTGTAGGCAATAATTCTGTGTACCCTACGCGTAAAAAAAGCGTCCCTCCGTGACGCTTTTAAGTTCGCACAGCGAACTTGTGAATGCATACGTCTGACGACGCAGTTTCCTATAAGGTGAAAAAGCGTCCCTTTGTGACGCTTGCAAGTTCGCACAGCGAACTTGTGAATGCATGCGTCTGACGACGCAGTTTCCTATAAGGTAAAAAGCGTCCCTTCGTGACGCTTGCAAGTTCGCACAGCGAACTTGTGAATGCATGCGTCTGACGACGAAATTTCCCGTAAAAAGAATGCCGGAAACCTCCCTGGTCATCCGGCATTCTCCTGTATGTACTGTCTCGCTTATACTGCATAACGCTGAATATTGCCTAATATAATCGTGCGATTGAACTGGTCAGCGTTATGCAGTCTGGTTTCTCGGCAGATGAAATCGTTAAACAGTATACATTATGGATGTACTACTTTTAACTTAACTATTTTACACGGATCTTTTGTCCCGCATAAATATATTTCTGCTTGGCAATCTCAGGATTCATTTCCATCACTGCCCCCAGCGTTATGCCATTCCTCCCTGCAATCTTATACAGGCAGTCTCCCGTCTTTACTATATCATAAACGGCACCGTCCACGGGGATTGCAGCCACACCGGCGCCCTGTATCACCCCTACCGCAATGATCTGGCCGGGATAGATCAGGTTGGGATTCTTGATCTGAGGATTCCACGCCAGCAGCTGTGAAAGGCTGATGCCATGCTTTTTAGCGATCCTGCTCAGCGTATCGCCTTTTACTACCGTGTATTTTGCAGGGGCATCCGCCGCTGTTCCGCCCTGTGCCGCGGTGCTTCCGGCACTTCCGCCGCTGCTTCCATTGCCGCCGTTATCACCATTGTCACCATCACTGCCATTTGGCTCGTCACCGGAAGGGATATCCCCGATCACATAGTTCTGTGCGGCGCGCTTTAAGGTATCCGCCTGGTCACGGAATTCGATTCCCAGGGTATGGGTTCCTTCCGCCAGGTTGTTGGTCAGTGTCTGGGAGTATATGGTAATCCTGGTGCTTCCCGATTCAGAAGTATAGTCCACCCCATCCGTCAGTTTCACGCCGTCCAGGTACAGATCCACAAATTCCCCGTAAACGCCCTGGGAAACCATCAGCTGGTCGCCCGCAGATGTGTCATATGCATATTGTACACGCTGGGTCAGGTCATATCCGGAGTCCGTGGCCGCGTCAACGTTTGCGTCCGTGTTCTCCTTCACCGTCATGGTATAGGTCTTAGTGCTGCTTCCGAAGGAGCTGTAGCTATTTGTCATCTCCACTGTGAAGGTGAACGTCCCCGCTTCTGTGGGCACACCGTAAAGTTCCCCGTTGGGCTTCACAATCATGCCCGCAGGCAGCGAACCGTCATACAGTTCGTAGCTTACCTGGTTCCAGCTGTATTTGTTGCTGTTCTGGATCATGGTTCCATATGGAACATATCTAACTGCCTCCGGAATCTCCGTGGTAGTGATGGAAGGATTACCCACCGTACCGGTCAGGGTCAGCACCATCAGCGTTGTCCCCTCGGACTTGACTGTCAGTGTACCGGAAACATCCGTTCCGGCAGCCACTCCCTGTTTCGCTGTCAGACGCACCTTGGCCAGATTCCACAGTTCGCCATAAGAAGAGTAGCTTCCCTGGGAACCGCCCGCCCCAGGCTGATAGCCTGTGGTATCCACAAATCCGAGCAGATCCTCCTCACCCTTCAACGTCCAGTAATCGTTCAACTGGACGGTATCGGACACCAGTTCCACAGACAGCTTTTTCACCGCTTCCGTACCCATATTGGCAAACAGAATGTCATGTACGTTATAGTGATAGCCATCCAGCATCACTTCCCGGGTAGAGTAAATCACGCCGTCCTTCACCTGCGTTTGCGCGTCTGCATCCGCCAGGCTGTTCACATACAGCTGTCCGGTGCCGTCCACGGCCCGGACTACCTGCACCCAGTAGTTCTTAGCATTCTCTCCGTTCTCCGCGGACACGGTATACTGCACCGTGTTGGTAAAATCATGGAAACTCTCGCCGCTGATCTCCTCTGTACTGCTCCCCGCAGCATAAAGCTTTGCACCGCTTGAAACATAAAATTCCGGCGCCAGATGGGACAGCTGGGCATCCGTGACATCCTTGCCCACCAGCACAGTCAGGAAGTTGTACTCGCCATAAGAATCATCATTGCTGCTCACCTGGTAGCAGGGAATATAGGTACCGTCCTCTGTCTTGAACTGGTAGAAGTTCACCTGTGAACCGCTGCCCAGCATGGAACCTGTGCCTGAGGAAACCGTTCCCTCCTCTGTCTGAATGCAATACTTCCAGACCATCTGTTCCGGGGAACCGTCCGCCCCCACAATGATCGTCATATAGATGCCGTTGCTGTAATCTGTCGCATAGCCTTCCCTGCCGAACAAATCTGCCTTGATATCCACAGCGCCTGCCGCCGCGGCCTCCGCCAGGGAATTATAAAGACCCAGATAAGCGCCCGTCACGGATTCAGGGCTGTCTACCCCGTCTTTGGAGAAGTTAAACCGCTGATAATAGGTCCCGTTTGCCGCATAGCCCTTATATAAAGTATATGTGCGGTAGCTGCACCCGTCCGCATAGTGTGAATTTGTATCCTGCACCAATCCGGTCGTCAGATTTCCATTCGCGTTCTTCATGGCAAGGCCATACCAGCTCAAGGAATACCCCCGCGTGTTCAAATACAGGTAAAAAGGCAGGCATCCTGTCACATTCCCGCTGTCATCATAGGAAACCACGGTAATCCAGCTGTCCGTGTAGCGCTGTAACAGATACCCCGCATTGGCCTGCGTCATATCCCCGCAGAAAATCCTGTCTGTAATTTCTGCCGCCGCCATGGCCTCCGCCGCGGAAGCATGGCTGCCCTCAAAAGCCCGGAGATGATGATTCCCTGCAAATTCGTTGGGATTCACGCCCAGGCTTACATAGGCGCTGTTGACTGTCCCCACCTCGCTGGTGGCTGCATAAATACGCATCTCACGGTCATCTTTCTCATAATCGCGATAATAGGTATCATTTTCTACCGTCGAAAGGGATGTGCGCACTCCCTGCTCACTCTGCATATAAACTGTGGGGACAAGCCAGTTTCTGGATGCTGTAATATCAATCGGAAGCCTATAACGTACCGCATCCGCGTCCAGCTGGTCACCGGAGCCCACGATCATTTCCCAGGTCTGTGAAGAGCTGTAATAGGTTTCTACACTCAAATTGATCTTGTCGCCGGACTGACTGACCGTATACTCATCCTGACTGTCATACATCTGCTTCCATACGACCATATCCCCGTCTGCCACATTGGCGCCTAAAAGTGCTTTCACAGATACCTGTGTCAGTTCCACTGGGGTGTAACCGGTCAAATCCACTGAACCCAGGCTTACTTCCTTTATAGGCAGAAGGGAAAAGGGCATGATTCCCGCGCCTTCCGGAAATTCCTTTTCCTCCGGATATACCACTACCGTGTCGCCGCCCACTTCCAGGCTCATCTGCGTCACCATCGTGCCGTCCGCAGCCGTATTTACATAGAAGGTGTGCCCTCCTACCTCCACGGAGGAATCCGGCGTCATGAACCACTGCCTGCTGACCTCTCCGTTACAGGTAAACTGCACCTCATAGGGAAAGAATGCATTCAGTTCCGTCGGGATGGTAAAGCTCCCGTCCTCCTCGAAATAGGCATCCGCATAATCTCCTCCGGATACGCTGCCCTGCGCGACTGTCACATTTCCGTTTCCTGTATTGAAAACGATCATATCATTTGTGCAGGTAACCTCCTCTGGGGAGATCCCGTCTGGAGAAATCCCGTCTGAGGAATTTCCACCTGAGGATATTCCGTCTGAAGATATCCCATCTGAAGATATCCCATCTGAGGAATATCCACCTGAAGATATCTCCTCTGAGGATATCCCGTCTGAAGATACCCCACCTGAAGATACCTCATCCGGAGAAATCTCAAGATTTCTCGCCAGGTCATCCAATGTTACAGGTTCGCCTTCAGGAACCACCACGGACGCTTCTAACTCCGCAATCTTTTCCGCAGAAAGCTCGTCTTCCGCCCTTGCCGGCATGATAGGCAATGCCAGCACTGCCGCCAGCATCATTGCCAACCCGCATTTTAAAGGTTTCCATTTCATGTTCCACAATTCTCCTTTCCGAATTGAAATAGCATGGCTGCAGACACATAACTACAGCCAGTTTATACAAGTATAAACTATATTTTTACATTTTACAACTATATTCTCTGCATTTGTCGGAAAGAATGTAACCGTTCAGCCTTCAGCTGAACGGCTACGCTGATGCACACAAAATGAATTTTCAACTCATTTTGGCGCTCGAAACCCTCGTAAAATTGCATAGGAACGCAATTTTGACTTCGCAGGAATAATGATACATACTTATTGGTAATAGTTACAAAAAAGTGTTAAATAGAATGAAAATGAAGCACATTTGTATACTGTCAGACTCCTGGTATCGTCGTAAGTAATATGAGCCTGATTTCCCGTAAGCTGTTGTTGCCAGGGTGGGGATAGTGAGAGAAACCGCAGGGAAAGCAATCCTTCACATCGATCATTTGCGCCGTCCCTGGCAGACATGTGGGTGTATAGATAATGTTGGTGTCAGGAAACAGCCATAATCTTGACGATATTTCACTTATAGATGGATCAATCATATTCGGGTTTTTTAGTATTTTTTTCATATCACTGCTTATCATGCTGGCAGCATCGTACTCCTCTTATATGAAGAAACAAAAGAAAACGGGATCCGATAAGAAAAAAGTAATGGATATCATGCTGCTGTTTATGGGAAAACAGTATTCCAACTATCAGTATGTTGTAGGACATTATACAAAAGAAGAGAATGGGTTTGGTAAGTCCATTTGCTATTATTATCCCTATATTCTGGCGTTTTCCGACACGGAATTAATCATCTTTTCTTTCCTCGTGAAGAGCGGAAAATTAATTATTGCAAAATTCCGGTAAAACAGTAAAACATCAAGTGCGCAGCGCACAGGCAGGATTAAAGATGAAAAAAACAACAAACATCAAAATAGTCATTGGATTGCTGCTTGTAATTCCCGCATTCTTTATAATGAGATATCTCCATAGTCCGGCAGCACTTACCATCGAAGTTCTTATAATGGCTGCAGGTACTGTGTTTCTTATACAGGGGAGCCTGCAGATGACACATAAACGCCCTGAACTGACAGAATTTCCCGATGAAGTGGTGATTAACGGGGTTCATTATCCCAAATCCGCATTTAAACATGTCAACGCATTTGCCCAGGGCAGGGAGACGGTATTTGCCATTAAGGAACTTCGCCAGATCACGGGGATCAGCGCGGAGGAAGCAAAAAAGGTCGTAAACAATTGGGATCAATATTATAACTCCTGAACGCGGAAACCATACTTGTGAATATTTTTAGCTAAATTACCTTTCAGGATGCACGGAAATCAATTTTCTAAAACCTCACAAATCTTAGAAGGTTTAAGTAAGCAA
>CAOKWI010000131.1 GCA_948473115.1 uncultured Lachnospiraceae bacterium
TTCAAATGGGGTATATCCCTCCCCTTTGTTAAAAAAAAGCGATGGGCCTTTATTTTCTATCGCTTTTTCTTCTTTCCCATCTCCCCGAATGTGCCTGCTATTCTCTTGTTATCATTTATCAATTTATTTTTAATGTTTTACTAATATACAAACACGGAAACTCCTGACGGGTTTCCGTGATAATACAGGCGATTTTCGTGTTTACATAAAGTGGGTGCCGTATTGCCAATTTACATCTCAGGATTTATTTTGAAGTTAATGCTATAGAAACAGGGTAAGTATAGCTGACTTGATGGATTCAAATCTCTTTCCCACAATGAGCGCAGTATTTGCCATTTGACAATCGTATTTTTCCACAATGCGGACACCTATTGCTAAATGCCCTATAGATATTGCATCCGCAACTAATCAAAAGAAAAATAAATGCTATGCAGCCTTCTGCCACAATGTCATAATTGCCATCAAATATTTTTATTCCTATGACACATATAGCGATGCAAAGAGCAATATATGATATAACTAATCCCCAAGTCACAACCTTTTTCATTTATAGCACCTCTCCAAATTTTCTTCCTGTTCCCCAATCTAACAAAAACTGGAGAAAACGGCACATTGTTCTTACTATGCCCTCTCGTCAAAGCCGCCCTGCATTTCCACAACACCGGCATTTATCTCCTGCCTTGCCGCATGGTACGCATCATAGTAGGCAGCCTTCAAAGCCCCGTGTACCTGCGTCTCCGCCTTCGACTCCTTCTCATGCCAGCCCACGCCCGCCGTGTAGGTCAGTACCTCGTCACCGTTCCCGTCATACACATGGACGGCGGAGCCCGTCCCCTCGGACTGGAACTTAGCTTCATACGGCTCCCCGAACAGGAGGCACAGCCACCGCCTGTCAGCCTCCCGTATCGTTTTCATGTCCGCCATTTCCTGACTGACCTTCCCCATCAGCGCCGCCCTGTCCGGCGCGACTTTGGCGACCTCGCTTTTCCGCAGGGCGAGGAACTTATTCCCCATATAGATGCCCTGCGCCGCATCCTCCCTGGCGTATCCGGCTATCCTCTCCCGGAGGGAGTCAGACAGCTTCCATTCCTTCTTGGATGACGCTTTGGGGATGCCCGCATGATGGCTTTTTGCTATTCCTGTTACATCCATGTTCAATCGCCTCTCTCTATTTTGCCGAAACGCCGGGGATGCCTGCCCTGCCTTGTCAGGCTGTGGATTATTAGGGATATAACTTTTTATTCGGAATTAGTCTGCTGCCTTCCTCCAGAACAAGCCTTCCGAAAACGCTATCTTTTCCATAATGGACTGCGCTTTTTCTGACGGATTATACACTGACAGATTTAAGCAATCCCAATCAAAAACCAGCAACGCATCTTCCTCCACAAACAGGACATTCAGCGTGCCCGAATGGTTCCCCATAATTTCACAGACTGCTTCCTCTATCATTTTCGGTGAAGGACGGTCAACCCATCCATTCCACAGAATAGATACATGGTAATAGCACATCAGTTTCAAAATAATGGCAACAAACCTGTCTTTCAGCCCTGTATGTTTATCGCTGTTCAGCAGATAATACTCCACATCAAAAAACTGCCCGCCATTGTCCGGTTCCACCTGCTCCGGAAGATAATCCATAATAAAACATGGCTTCTCCAACAATGCATTGATTCGCTCCATTTTACTTTCCATCTTGTACCGCCTACTGACTTATATGTTCAGAATCAATATTACATTTTTTCTTTCGGTTTATCACTTTGTTTACCCACAAATCAACAAAGATTTCTGCAATATCTGCAATCATCTCAATAATAAAATCAAACATCTTACACTCCTTCACATTCTTGTTATAAGGTTCCCCAATCAACCGGAACGCCGGGGATTCCTTCCCCACCATTCGGCTATGCCTGCTCTTCCTCGTCAGGTTACTTCTGCATTTTCTTTTTGATAAGCATGGCCGCTATCCCCAAGACGAGATAAACTGCTGCATACAGGATAAATGCCGACTCCCCCATATCAAAGAATATCCATGTACCTATGAGGAACAATGCTGACGAAATAACCGGAAGGCTCCATAAACGCCGGATATCCTTTCCCGCAAATGCTCCGATCAGCACGGAATATAATGGATTGACTGCAAAAAACAGAAGAAAACATACCGCCATTCCTGCATCGCCTTTTACGAAAGTAGCCGCAAGCCACGGAAACGCCAGCATAACTACCGCCGAAGCCGCCATCCATAAAATAATGTTCTTTTTCATATGATACCTCTTCCAAAATCTGTTTTTGATTCCCCAATCTGTCGGATACCCCCATTTATGCTTTCCTGTCAAAAGACGGCTTCTCCTCCAGATAATCCGGCAGTGCTTCCAGTTCCTCCCCTTTGCCGTTCTTTAGGGAGCGGTACTCATTAAAATAGATTCCATAAAATTCCCTTTCCTTTTCCCGTTCAGCCGGAGTCCTCTCGCAAGCCCACCCATATCTCGAACCGAGATACGTCAATACCTTTGTGCCCTGGCAGTAAATGTCCGCGCCATATCCCCCGCTTGTCAGGATGGGGCAGGTCAGCGTTCCGCCCCCTGCCAGCGCAAACTTCTTTTCGGCAAGGCTATCCGTCCTCCCATCCGCCGCCTCCAAAAAGTCAAGCAGCGTCAGTTCCCCGCTCCCATGGCATTTCGGATTGCCGCCCTGCCTCTTCAGCGCATTTTCAGCCTGCCGGTACAGCGCCTTCCTGTCAGGCGACACATCAGACATATACTCTGCACACAGTTCCGTCCGCCGTCTATGGATATATTCCAGTTCTGCCTTGCTTGTAGTATTCGCAGCCTTCCGTGCCAGCTCCTTGATCTCGTCAGTAAACTCCGCCTTTGATTTACTGCTTTTCCCGGAACTTGGAATGACAGACCAGTCAGGCCCCCTGCCGCGTAGTGGCATACTGTGTTTCGTATTTACAGAATTTACTGCACTTAAAGCCGAAATTCCCATGAGTCCACCTCACAATCCCTTTTGCCTTTATTTCCCCGGTTTCCCAATCTGACGAAACGCCAAAAACATCTACTCTGTGCCTTATTGGAGAAAGCACCTATAGCTGCTCCAGCTTCTCCAAAAACGCCCTGTAAAATTCCCCTTCTTTGATACGGGCCTGCTGTACCTCTATGCTTCTGGGCGTATATACCCTTGGATGCTCCAAATCGTACAGCGCCTCTTTCATTACCTGGATCGCAGATTCCACTGTGCTTCCAAGGATGTCAAAATTCTCTGTTTCACCCTTAAGCTGTTTATTAAGCCGCTGCACCATCATCTGCGATATGTGGCTCATCATTCCGTTGCCCCGGATTCCCATGCCATTCGCATTTACTTCCTTCGCCGCATCCATCCACGCATCCTTCACTTCCTGTGGGGCGCCCCGGCCGACCATCTCAAAGGCTTTCTCGTCCTGGTCACCTGCTTTCCCCTGCGCCGCCTTTTCTTCCACCGTTTCCATGAATTCCACCGTTCCGGGCTCCGCACTTCTTCCCGTTTTCCTTGCCGTATATCCTGTCAACGGATATCCCGCTGTCCCTATTCCATTTACACTCATCTCCAAATGTCCTCCATTATTTTTATTACTGCAGCCCCTCTGTCGGTCAGAGCCGCGCCGCTCCCTCGTAATAAGTCCGAGCGGTTCATTGCCTTATAAATACACTCCCCCTCGCCTCCGGGCAGGCCGCAGAGGCAAAGGTTTATGCGCCTCTGCGGAATAGGGTGTAAAGATTATATCTGTATATCCAATGTGCTGCCCGAAGACGTTTTTTTCACAAGAGAGCCGCCTGACTTCACAAGCGAATTGTCAATGGACTCCCTTGTGATTCCGTCCAAAGCCCCGGACAGGATCGGCTTGCCCGGCTCCCATTTTGGATCAACAGCCTTCACCGCATCAACAAATGCCTGCGTATATGCCCTTTCATACTGCCTTAATGTATTCCCTGCTGCCAGTCTGTCATTCTTATCCATTTTCCGATACAGATTCAAATATACATCTGAACGCCTTGTAGTGTCTCCATTGCCTACACCGTTTTCCTGCAGAAACTCTTTCTTGGTCAGTTCAAACATCTCATCCCTGCTACTCTCCGGTATATCAATGATTCTATTCTTTTCTGCACGGTTTTTCTCCGTTACAACCAGACCTGCCAATCCCGTAACAGGACTGATGTAGTCGCCATCCTTATCATAGCAGCTCATTCTGTTTTTGATTGCCTGAACATTTGTGTACCCAACACCAGAGCACGCCGCCGACATACTTTTCATTACTGCCTGATACTGTTTGCTGTTCGTGTCAATGCCAGCCCTTTTCAGCATATCCTTACCGCCCTTGCTGTTTATGGGCATTCCCGATATCTGCTGGAACCTGTTACTGAAATCCTTGATCATAAGCATATCCTTTACCTCCTACGCTTCATTTTTTATGCCGAACATACCGTCCAGCATGGATAATACTTTCTCCATGCCACCCTCTTTAGAACCGGAAACCTTATAGGCATCCTTCCAAGCCTGAGCCAGCGTCACCAACTTCTGCGGTACATCTGTCCCCTGCGGCTTTTTATTTGTATCCGCAAAAGCTGTCTGCCTGCTTCCGGCTTTGGATGACAGCCTCTTGAACTCGCCTGAGATCATTTCCTTAACGCCTGCACCGTCAGCCATCCTCCCGAATGCTCTATCCAGGTCAGCCAGTTCTTCCTCCAGCGTCATTTTACGGAACCCCGTCTCGGAACTTCCATCCTCCACATAACGCTCCGCCGTGCCGTCCTTATACCCCTGTACAATCTCATCGTAAAGATTGCCATACGTCCTTACATAGTCCGTAGCCCTGTCCGAAAGGCTGTATGCGTCACCGCTTTCCCTCTGCCCTTTCAGTTTCCCGGCTTCCTCGGACAGGCGGTATCCGTAACCTGCCCCTACGGACTTTGACGCCTGCATAATAGATTCTTTCTGTTTCACCACGCCCTCATAGGTTCTCGCCTTGCCGCCGTTTTGCAGGCTTTCAAGTCCCTCCCTTGAGATCGTGACATTCACCGCCCTGTCAGCCTGCGGCGGCTGCGCCTCTGGAGCATTCCTGTCAGGCTTTTGCATCTTCATGTTCTGGAACCATTCGGTTCCCGTCTGCTGTGTGCTTCCATTCACATTCATTGACATACTATCATCCTCCCTTGACTTAATATTTTTGTGCCAACCCTGGCCTGTTGCCGTTTCATAAAATCCATCGGCGGATACACTCGCATTTCAAACCACGATTACATCAAGTGACTATAAATTGCACGAAATGACCATAAAGTTTATAACATCACCACCGCCTGGAACTTTTCCGCATCGCAGGAAACGGCAAAATCGCCCCCGTATTTATCTGCCACCGCCTTCACATTCGACAGGCCGGTGCCTTCCGTGACCTGCACTTTTTCCACCACGGGGTTCCTTACGGAAAAGATCAGCTTCCCTCCCTCCTGCACCAGCTTGACGTGGATGACGGCCTTCCTTCCCTGCCGCGCCGCCTTCACGCACTCATGGATGGCATTGTCCAGCAGGTTGGAGAGCAGGATCACCGTTTCCTCCTCATTCAGCCGCAGCCCGTCCATGTCGCCCACCCGGAACGTCATGGACACGCCCTGCTCCCTTGCGGCGTGGAATTTCTGGTTCAGGACTGCGTCCACTACCGGGTGGTTCGTGTTGACCGCCGCCATCTCCACCGAAATGCTCTCCGGCAGCCGTTCTGCAAGTGCGGCGGCAGCCTGCGTGTCGCCTTTCTTCAATAACACCTGCATTGTCCTTATCTGGTTCTTGTAGTCGTGCATCTTCCTCCCCTGCCGCTCATAGACCGCCTGCATATCCCGGTAATGGGCAAGCTG
>CAOKWI010000132.1 GCA_948473115.1 uncultured Lachnospiraceae bacterium
TTAGGCAAGTCATTAGTCAAATTATGAACGTGTCAGTGCACTAGTATAATCCACTCTAATTGCCCGTATGTTTGGCGCAGGATAAATTTTCATCCTGCAAGGCGGCTGAACGAAGCGATGCGGTGGCATCGTTGAGTGAAGCCAACGCAGTCAGGTGGAAATTTAGATAAGCGAAACATAGGGATAATTTAAGTGGATTATACTAGTATAACGTTCGCCAATTAATTCCTCTGTTCATAACTTCCATGGTGCTATCCATTCTGCTCGCCTTCCTCCGCTTTACCCATAGTGTAGCATAAATAGAAGTCCCCTGTTCCGCTGTATATAACATGCCGCCCCGTATTTCCTGTATTCGCATGACACAAAAAAATTCCACCTGTGCGGTTGGATGCTCTTTGGAGCATCCAACCTGACTCTCACATTCACAAAACTCGCGCTTACGCGCTCTTGCGTCTGCTTGCGCATCCGCGTTTTGCTCATTTGAGGGTGGGTTGCTAATCCAACACCCCGTCTGCATTGCCATAAATGGCATGCAGACAGGCCATTGGATTGCAACCGCACAGGTGGAAAAAATTTACAATCTCCGTTACATCCGTAAACCATTCGTCGTCATCGATATACATAAACCATTTTCCCCTTGCCTGACTCAATCCCGCGTTTCTTGCCTTTGCAAAGTCACTACACCATTCAAAGTCTATGATCTGCCTGGTGTATTCCTCTAAAATCCCCGTGTTTCCCTGTCACATCCAGTATCCATGATAATCAGCTCGCTTGGGACTTTTTCCATGATCCCCGTCAGAGAATCCAGGCATTTTCTTATGGTTTCCTTCCTGTTAGACGCCAACAGTGAAATAGATAGTACTGGCTGTTTTTCCATAAAGTCCTCCGTTTCATATAAAAATCTTACTCATAAAAGCGTGCCGGGGATTCCAACATGGCTTAGATGCTGTCATTACTGTTATGGAATCTCCATATCCACCGTCTCATTTTCGAAAGCAACAGCGTTACTGTTTCACAGAAACAAAAAAGACCGGAAATCCCGTAAAAACAGACAGGATTTCCGATCTTTTTGACCGTTCAGCCTATATTTTTCACTTCATAGCCCGCCTCCGTTACCGCTGCGGTCAGCACCTCATCCGCCACATCCTCCACCAGCTCCACTGTGGCTGTCTTATTCTCCAGGCTCATTGTTACCGCGCTGACGCCCGTTATCTCCTCCAGGGCCTTCTGTACCCTTCCGGTACAGTGTCCGCACATCATTCCCTCGATTGTCATTACCTTTGTCATTTTCCTGTCCTCTCTTTCTTGATTCATTGCGTCTTTTACTTGATTCCTTGTGCTGTTTTCTTGATTCGCTGTTCTATTGACTTCAGCCGTCTGCAGCTGCGTTGTCACGCTTCCATCAGCAGATTGCCTGCTCTCGGCCGTCTGCACTTTTCCTGCAATGATGCTGTCTGCCTGTGATTCCCCGTCCACTGCACACCCAGCCCGCTTTCCTGTCTCCTCCGCGGAGTCCGTCCCTTGGGCCGCATCTGTCCCTTCCCTGGTTTCCCTGACCACCTTCGGGAAACCGCTCTGAAATCCCCGCAGCCGCAGGGCATTTCCCACCACGAAGATACTGCTCATGCTCATGGCTGCGGCGCCGAACATGGGGTTTAATCTGACCCCAAATAAAGGGTACCACACGCCCGCCGCCAGGGGAATCCCTATGGCATTGTAGAAAAATGCCCAGAAAAGGTTCTGCTTGATATTGCGGATCACCATACGGCTGAGCCGCACCGCCGTCACAGCATCCCTGAGGTCGCTCTTCATCAGGACAATATCCGCACTCTCCATCGCCACATCCGTCCCCGCGCCGATGGCCATGCCCACATCCGCCGCGGCAAGCGCCGGGGCGTCATTGATGCCGTCGCCGATCATTGCCACTTTCCTGCCGGAATTCTGTAATTCGCGGATTTTCTTTTCCTTATCCTGGGGCAGTACCTCGGCGATCACTTCCTCAATGCCCAGCTGGCTGCGCACCGCCTCCGCCGTCCGGCGGTTGTCCCCGGTGAGCATCACCACATGAATGCCCATCTCACGGAATTTGCGGATTGCTGCATGGGAGCCGGCTTTGACGCCATCCATCACATCAATCTCCCCCAGAAGTTCTCCTTCCGTGGCCACCAGAAGCGGCGTCCTGCCCTCCTGGGCTATCTCGTCAAGTCCCCGGGCATAAACAGGATCTATGGTAATCCCGTTCTCTTCCATGTAAGCCCGGTTTCCCACCAGGAAACGGGTTCCCGCCTTCCATCCCCGGTCGAACCGGCTCCGTGCCCCTTCCTTCTCTGCCAGGACAGCTTTCGTCAGCTTTTCAGCCTCCTTTTTATCCAGGTTTTCCATGTCAATATCAATTTGTCCTGAAACTCCGGACAGGGCAGAGCCGTCTTCTGTCTTTCCTGCCACAAACACCGCCGTAGGACCGTCGCCCCCCGGAGCCATGGGACGGGGCGGGATATCCTCCGCCAGTATCCCCTCAATCCCCCTGCCGGCTTTTGCCCGAAAATCCCGTATCTCCGGAATCGGCAGCTTATCCCTCTTGGCCCGCTCCAGGATCGCCTCCGCCAGGGGGTGCTCACTCTTCTTTTCCAGCGCCGCCGCAATCTGCAGCAGGGTTTCCGTGGACAGATCGGGAACATAACAGCCACAGCCGCTGAACCGAAGCCTGCCGGAAGTGATGGTGCCCGTTTTATCCATGACCACGGTATCTATTTCCTTCGCCTGCTGTAAGGCTTCCCCTGATTTGATCAGGATGCCATGGTTGGCGCCCACACCGGTTCCCACCATGATCGCCACAGGCGTCGCAAGGCCAAGGGCACAGGGACAGGAAATGACCAGCACTGCTATGGCGGAGGATATGGCAAACTCTGCCCCTGCCCCCGCCAGAAGCCATACGATGAGCGTTACAAGGGCGATCCCCATTACCACCGGCACAAACACCCCCGCCACCTTATCCGCCAGCTGGGCAATGGGCGCCTTGCTGGCGCTGGCTTCCTCCACCAGGCGGATGATCTGGGACAGAGTGGTATCCTCCCCCACCCTGTCTGCACGGCATTTTAAAAAGCCGCTCTTATTCACGGTTGCCGATACCACCTTATCTCCCGCCTGCTTCTCCACCGGGATACTTTCCCCTGTGATCGCTGACTCGTCAATACTGGAATTCCCCTCCAGGACCGTTCCGTCTACAGGCACAAGGCTGCCCGGTTTCATCAGAAAAATATCACCCGTTTTCAATGTTTCCGTGAGCACTTCCACCTCCTGCCCCTCCGCCGTCAGAAGGATCGCCGTCTTGGGGGACAGATCCATCAGTTTGGTAATGGCTTCGCTGGTCTTGCCCTTGGAGCGGCTCTCCAGGTATTTTCCCACGGTGATCAGCGTCAGTATCATTCCTGCCGATTCAAAATACAGATCGTGGGAATACTGCTCCACCAGCGCCATGTCCCCATGTCCCAGCCCATAGCTGATGCGGTACATGGCGAAAACACCGTACCCAATGGCCGCGGAAGCCCCCAGGGCGATCAGACTGTCCATATTGGGGGACAGATGCCCCAATGTCTTAAATCCCACGGCGAAAAACTTCCGGTTCATATACACAATGGGCAGCAGCAGCAAAAACTGGGTCATGGCAAAGGTCATGGCGTTGGCGTTCCCATGCAGATACCGGTGCACAAAGCCCGGGATCGGCAGCCCGAACCATTCGTTATACATATGGTACATGGCCACATACATTAGGGGAATCAGGAAACCGATGGAAATGCCAAGCCTCCATTTCATGGCCCTGGCCTCTTCCTTCGCCTTCCGCTCCACGCTGCCCCGCCCGGCACGTGCCGCTCCGGCTCCCCCGTTTCCTCCATTTCCCGGCCTACCGCCGTCCAGACCGCAGGCTGTCCCGCACCCTGCATTTTCACCAGGTCTGTGGATCTCTATCCTTGTTGCGCCATGGGCTCCCCCAATGATCAAAGATGCCCCATATCCCGCCTTCTCCACTGCCGCAATGATCTCATTCCCTGTCAGCTGCGCTTCATCATAGCTGACCTCCATGGTCTCCGTCAGCAGATTCACCGATACCTTTTCCATTCCCGTCAGCTTTCTTGCCGCTTTCTCCACATGGGAGGAACAGGCAGAACAGGTCATACCGGAAATATGATACCGCTCTTTCATACCAAATCACTCCTACTCCACTTCCATTTCATCACCGGCTGCAATGACTCCTCCGGCCACAGCATTGTAACTCCATCACTCACTCCACGCTGCGCACTGCATCGTCATCACTCACTCCGCAATGCACCCCGCAATGCCATCATTGACTCCGCCTCACACGCCGTGTGCGGTTTCACACTGCAATGCCCTGTTCACTTCAACTTCTTCATCAATTCCACCGCCTCATCGACAATGACGACGTTTCCTTTCCTGATCTCCTCCACCACACAGGTTTCCATATGGTTCTGAAGGATCAGGTATCCAAACGCCTGTAATGCGCTCTCCACTGCGGCCACCTGATTCAGGATATCTCCGCAGTAGCGGTTCTCCTCAAGCATTCTGCCGATTCCGTTGAGCTGTCCCGTGATACGGTTCAGACGGTTCTTTAACTGCTTTAATTCCTTTTCTTCCCTGGGCGTAGCCTTTTGATGGCATCTGCAGCAGGGTGCAATTCCAGTCTGTTCCGCTTCCTGTATCATTTTCATTCTCCTCCCTTCCCTGGCCAACTTCTCATTCTTTTACACAACTCCCATTCTCTTTTCGCAAAATACCCTGCCTGGGTATATAAAATATAATATACCCCCGCAGGGTATTTGTCAATACAATTTTTTAACATATACTTTTTTAGAAGCAAATCCTCAGGAATGAACCGGCTGTCCCAGACACCCTTCGGCATGCTCAGACAGATCCTGCATCCAGAGAACTTCTTCCCCTGCCCTGACCTGCTCCGCCGCCGTGGCAATCACATCATTTCCATAAATATGGTGTTCCACACGGATAGATACCTCCGGCTGGATTCCCTCCGCCTCCAGTCCCTTCCTGTCAAATTCCAGCAGCAGCTTTCCCTTTCCTACGATCTCGTTTTGTACCACCCTGGGGCGGAAATACCGCCCCAGCATATCATCCGTTACATTTCCCGCCTGAATATACAATTCAGCCCCGAATTCCGTGCGAAACCGGAAAGCGTTTCCCATGGGACACAGTTTTGTGATCTTGCCGTTCACAGGAGCATAAAGCCTGTCCTCCACCGGCAGGATCACGATCTCAGCCTCCGGGCCTTCCCGCCTTATTTCCGCATACCCGGACACCGGGCTTCCCACAGGCCATCCCTTTCCTTCCTTTATTATTTTCTTTTCCCTGCCTTTTACCGTCTCCTCTTCCTCAAATCTGTCATCCTCTCCCGCAGTCCACAGCCTCCCCGCAAAAAAACCGAAGCATACCGATGCCGCCAGGCAGGACACAAGAATCAATAAATGAATTGTTATCATTGAAAACACCTCCTGATAAATCTGATTGTTTCCCAGATTAAGGGAAAAAATACTTCTTACGGACTCATTAAAAAAGGGTTGAATGAAAAGTTAAATTCCACTTGTAAAGTTAAATTCCGTACTGAAGACTA
>CAOKWI010000133.1 GCA_948473115.1 uncultured Lachnospiraceae bacterium
TGCCCCGTCCGCATAGGACAGGACAGCATGGCGCCGCCGTCCCTTTAGCAAAAAAACGCCCGGTACGATAGGAGCTGAATAGTTACAACGTAACAAATAACAAATAATTAAGGAAGAAACTATTGCATACAGCAGTCAATTTTAGTAAACTAAAAAGTGGTGAGGTTTTTTGACTGATAGGGAATAAGGAGGATATCATGGCTAGTGTAGGTATTGTAATGGGCAGCGATTCCGATATGCCTGTCATGGCGAAGGCGGCGGATATACTGGAGGAGCTCGGGATCTCCTATGAGATGGCCATCATCAGCGCCCACAGAGAACCGGACGTTTTTTTCGAATATGCGAAGAGCGCGGAGGAAAAGGGCTTTAAGGTCATTATTGCGGGAGCGGGCATGGCGGCGCATCTGCCGGGCATGTGCGCGGCCATTTTTCCCATGCCTGTCATCGGCATTCCCATGCATACCACTTCACTGGGCGGACGGGATTCCCTATATTCCATCGTGCAGATGCCTTCCGGTATCCCGGTGGCCACAGTGGCGATCAACGGCGGCGCCAACGCGGGGCTCCTGGCGGCGAAGATCCTGGCTGTCTCCGACAGTGCATTGCTGCAGAAACTGAAAGCTTACAGTGCAAAGCTGAAGGATCAGGTGGCGGCAAAGGACGCAAAACTGCAGGAGCAGGGTTATCAGGCATATCTGGAGCACATGAAAAAATAAGGAACTGTTAAGAATTAACTTTGCACTTTGACGCAGGATGAGATTGCAAAGGCAAGGCGGAAGAAGGAGACGATGCGGGCATCGTCGACTGATGGTGCTGTGTGCCAGTGGCACACGTCCAGCACGGACCGAAGCGGAGCGTAGACCAACGCGGCATTTGCGATCTCAGGCAAGTCAAATGTGAAGATTAATTCTTTAACAGTTCCTAAGGGAAGCAAAAATGATACTTTGTGATGGATGAGATGGCAGAAACGAGGAGAACAATGGATTACAAGAAAGCTGGAGTAGATATTGAAGCGGGATACAAGTCAGTGGAACTGATGAAAGAGTACGTGAAGGGCACTATGCGCCCCGAAGTGATCGGCGGCCTGGGAGGCTTTTCCGGCGCTTTTTCCCTGGAAGCGGTGAAGGGCATGGAGAAGCCGGTGCTGCTGTCCGGCACGGACGGCGTCGGTACGAAGATCAAGCTGGCCTTTTTGATGGATCGGCATGACACGGTGGGGATCGACTGTGTGGCCATGTGCGTCAACGATGTGGCCTGCGCAGGCGGTGAACCGTTGTTCTTCCTGGATTATATTGCCTGCGGCAAAAATTATCCCGAGAAGATAGCTGCCATTGTAAAGGGTGTGGCGGAGGGCTGCAAGCAGGCAGGCGCCGCGCTGGTAGGCGGGGAAACCGCGGAGCATCCCGGACTGATGCCGGAGGAGGAGTATGACCTGGCAGGCTTTACGGTGGGCGTGGTGGATGAGAAAGACCTGATCACCGGGGAAAACATCAAGGCAGGGGATGTGCTTGTGGGAATCGCGTCCTCAGGCGTGCATTCCAACGGCTTTTCCCTGATCCGCAAGGTTTTCGAGATGACCAGGGAAAGCCTGGATACTTATTATGACGAGCTGGGCGCTACCCTGGGCGAGACTCTGCTGACTCCCACCAGGATCTATGTGAAAGCGCTGAAAGCCGTGAAGGAGGCAGGGGTCACGGTGAAGGGATGCAGCCATATCACTGGCGGCGGCTTTTATGAAAACATTCCCAGGATGCTGCCCGAGGGTATCACTGCCAGGGTGGAGAAGGACAGCTATGAGGTTCCTGCCATCTTCAAACTGCTCCAGAGGACGGGCGGTATCGCGGAACAGATGATGTACAATACATATAATATGGGTCTTGGCATGGTGCTGGCGGTGGATCCCGCAGACGTGCAGAAGACGGTGGAGGCTCTCTGCGGGGCCGGCGAGAAGGCTTATGTGGTAGGCCGGTGCGAAGCGGGAGAAAAGGGGGTGATCTTATGCTGAGGGTGGTCATCTGCGTGTCCGGCGGGGGCACAAACCTGCAGGCGATCCTGGATGCCATCGACAGCGGCAGGGTCACCAACACGGAAATCCTGGCAGTGATCAGTAACAATGCCGGGGCAAAGGCGCTGGACCGTGCGGAAAAGCATGGGATCCGGGGGATCCTGATGAGCCCGAAGCAGTATGGGGACAGGGAAAGCTTCAACCGCGCTTTCACGGAGAAAATGTGTGAACTGAATCCTGATCTCATTGTGCTTACCGGTTTTCTGGTAAGGATTCCAGAGGAAATGGTAAAGCGCTTTTCCAACCGGATCATAAATATCCATCCCTCCCTGATCCCCTCCTTCTGCGGCGTGGGTTATTATGGCCTGAAGGTACATGAGAAGGTGCTGGAGCGGGGGGTGAAGGTGACGGGAGCCACGGTTCACTTTGTAAATGAGGGAATGGATGAAGGCCCCATCATTGTCCAGAAGGCGGTGACGGTGGAGGAGGACGATACGCCGGAGGTGCTGCAGCGGCGTGTCATGGAGCAGGCGGAATGGGTTCTGCTGCCGGCGGCCATCGACGATATCGCAAACGGAAGGATCAAAGTGACGGACGGCAGAGTGCAGAGGTTATAAGGGGGAATTAAGGATGAAGGTTTTGATCGTAGGCGGCGGCGGCAGGGAACACGCGATTGCGGCCAGTATGAGTAGGAGCGGCAGGGTGGAAAAGCTTTTCTGCGTGCCCGGCAACGCGGGAATTGCACAGCTTGCGGAGTGCGAGCCCTCCATCGGCGTGATGGAGTTTGACAGGATCATTGCCTACGCGAAGGAAAAGGCGGTGGATCTGGTATTTGTTGGGCCGGATGATCCTCTGGCCGGAGGGCTGGTGGATGCCCTGGAGGCGGAGGGGATCCGTACTTTCGGCCCCCGGAAGAACGCGGCGATCCTGGAGAGCAGCAAGGCGTTTTCCAAGGATCTGATGAAAAAGTATAATATACCAACTGCTGACTATCAGAATTTCGATGATCCGGATCAGGCGCTGGCCTATCTGGAAACGGCTAAAATGCCCATTGTGCTGAAGGCTGACGGGCTTGCCCTGGGCAAGGGCGTCCTGATCTGTAACACCCTGGAGGAGGCAAGGGCAGGCGTAAAGGAGATCATGCTGGATAAGCATTTCGGCAGCGCCGGAAACCGCATGGTCATCGAGGAATTTATCACAGGTCCGGAGGTGTCCGTGCTGTCCTTTGTGGATGGGAAGACGATCAGGATCATGACCTCCGCCCAGGACCATAAGCGGGCAAAGGACGGGGATCAGGGATTGAATACGGGAGGCATGGGAACCTTTTCGCCCAGCCCTTTTTATACAGAAGAAATAGACCGGTTCTGCAAGGAGCATATTTATCAGGCCACGGTGGATGCCATGGCAGCCGAGGGAAGGGAGTTTAAGGGAGTGATCTTCTTCGGGCTGATGCTGACGCCGGATGGCCCCAGGGTGCTGGAATATAACGCGCGCTTCGGGGATCCGGAGACCCAGGTGGTGCTCTGCCGCATGAAAAATGATATGATGGATGTGGTGGATGCCTGCATAGACGGCACGCTGGATCAGATAGAGTTACAGTTTGAGGATAATGCCGCGGTGTGCGTGGTGCTGGCATCTGACGGATATCCGGAGGCTTATCAGAAGGGCTTCGAGATCGCCGGTCTTGAGAATTTTGATGGCAAGGATGATTATTTCTGCTTCCATGCGGGGAGTAAATTTGACGATCATGGCAGGGTGGTCACAAACGGAGGCCGCGTGCTGGGTGTAACGGCAAAAGGGGAAAGCCTGCAGGAAGCCCGTGCAAAGGCGTATGCCGCAACGGAATGGGTCTCCTTTGACAATAAATATATGCGCCATGATATCGGTAAAGCGATAGACGAGGCATACAGCGAAGCTGTGAACAATAGTAAATAATCACCAGGGAGATGATGTTAATATGGAAGGCTTTGGTATCTTGGAACAGTATCATATACCTCAAGTCTGTGAAAAGTGCGGGGGAGTGATGGTATTCAAGGGTGTGGGGGAATATCATTGCGAGCAGTGTAATGCAGTTGATTACGATGACTATGGAAAGGTAAGACTGTACATAGAAGGGCATCCCGGCGCAAACGCGGCGCAGGTGGAGGAGAACACAGGCGTTTCGCAGAAGATCATAAGGCGTCTGCTGAAGGATGGCCGGATTGAGGTGGCGGAGGGTTCTAAATCCTTTCTCCGCTGTGAGGTGTGCGGAAAGAGCATCCGGTCGGGACAATTCTGCCCGGAATGCGAGACAAAGGTACACAACAGGATCGAGGCCCAGCAGCGCGCCATCAATCAGAAGAACGCGAAGGGCGTCGGCATGGGACAGAAGGGAGACGAGGGACAGCGCCGTTTCATGAGGAGGGACGGCTTCTGACAAAAAGATAATGGAGAGACTACGAAGCAGAAAGGAAGACTTATGAGAAGAACAAAAGAAACGCAATGGAGAAGGATTCTCCTGGCAGGTGCAATGACTGTGGGGATGGTTTTGCTGCTGGTATTATTTTCCGGCAGATTTTCCATGATCAGTCATGCGGAGAGCGCGGCAAAGGTAACCGCCACCACCGCTAACATCAGGACGGAACCCAGTTCCACCAGCACAGTCGTCGGCAGCACGGAGAAAGATAAGGTGATTTCCATTAAAAGCCAGGTGACAGGCGCGGATGGCTATACCTGGTATGAGGTGTATGTGAACGCCGACACGCTCGGTTACATCCGGTCAGATCTGGTGCAGATCACGGACGGCACAACGCCTCCCACGGGCACGGGCGCCGCTTCCTCAACACCACAGCCGCCCGCGGCCACCCAGGCTCCCGCGACACAGATACCGGATGAACCACTGGTGGATGTGACGGCAGTGAACCCTGCCAGCGCGGAGGTGACAGGAGGCGAATCCGTGAGGGTTCGTCAGAACGCTTCCACCACCAGCCGGATCCTGAACACAGTGAAAAACGGCATGGCGTTAACCATCACGGGAACTGCCACCGGTACGGATGGCAAGACATGGTATCAGGTGACTTTTATCGATAACGGGGCGGAGGTGACAGGGTTCATTCGCTCCGATTACACCACGGTGGCGCCGGAGGCATTGACGCCTTATGTGGAGGAGCCCCCTGCAGACGTTGCTGCGCCTGAGGTGACAGACCCTCCTGCGGATGATGCCGTACCTGAGACGACAGACCCCTATGACGTTATCTTTCAGAATGGGGAATGGGGGCTGGTGGATTATGAGGGAGCCCACGGTGATCCCCAGAGCTGGTATCAGATCCAGCAGCTGTTTGACGGTGTGAAGCAGAATGGTGAACGGCTGGAGGAGTCAAATAAGACGGTGAAAACCCAGAAGATTATCATTATCCTGCTGGTGATCCTTCTGGTAGGCGCAGCCGCAGCCATCACCCTGCTGATCTTTAAAGTGAAGGATATGTCGGATGCGCAGTATTTCAATGAGGTGGAAAACGAAACCTTAAAACGCCGCGGTACCAGGCCTCAGGGCAGCGGGCAAAGGGCGGCGCAGAATGCCGGAGGCAGACCCGCAGG
>CAOKWI010000134.1 GCA_948473115.1 uncultured Lachnospiraceae bacterium
GGACAGCTCGGTTGTCAGATACTCCGTCCTGTCCTTCCCGTCATAATAGAGATTGGTGGGGACAGAGATCATATCCTCCGTCAGATTTTCGGTGGTGAACGCATTGCCGCCGCTTAATGTGCCGCTCCCGGACAGGCTGGCCCCAACGGGGATGTTCAGCGTATAGTCCCCAGGGACAGTATAGCTCCCGTCCAGGGTCACATCGCCGCAGACAGTACCCGCGCCGTTCTCAAACACGATGCCGGTGGTTTTGTTGACGGTCGCCGCTGCGGTTGTGTTCCCGCCGTTGCCGATGGGAGCGCCCTCATAACCTTCCCAAGCGACCTCTGTGGGACTGGAAGCGTCCACAATGCCGCCGGAAATGGTGACGCTGCCGGTGCCGCCGGTACATCCGCCACTGGCGTACTGGGTGCTGTAATAGTACCCACCGCCGCCGCCAATGCCTGCGGCATAGTTGCCTCCCACAGCGGTCACGGTGCCGCCGCTGATGGTGACGGCGCCATCGCCGGATTTATAGCTGGAGTTCAGACTGGAAGTGCTGCCACCGCCGCCAATCCCTGCACCAGAGGAGCTGCCAGTGGCTTTTATCGTGCCGCCATAAATTTGGATATTGCTGCCGGTGCCTCCGTTCTTCCCGCCACCGCCGCCGATGCCCGCGCCGCCATATTGTGTGCCAGTGGACGCCGCTGTGACGCTGCCGCCATAGATGGTGATGTTGTCGCCAGTCCCACCGGCACCTTGTTGGCTACCACCGCCGCCTATCCCTGCGCCAGCGACGAACCCTTCGCCGCTGTTGGCGGTGACCGTGCCGCCCAAAATAATGACCGCACCGCTGCTGCCGCCATTTCCAGAGCTGGGGGTGCCGCCGCCGATACCCGCACTGCTACAGTAGCCGGACTGACCATCGCCGGTTGCGTTGATCACGCCGCCGTGAATGGTGATCGCGCCGCTGTCAGGGGCAGTTCCAGAGCCGCCGATGCCCGCGCTGGCGTTACTCTCATAAGTGGCTCCATTACGGAAAAACACACCTGTGGCGTTCAGCGTCCCTGTGCCGCCCGACTGGGCGTAGATGGTCAAACTGTTGTCGGTGGTCACCACAATGCCCTTTTCCGCTGTGAGGGTACAGCCATCCACCAGAATTAGGTTCACTTCGCTGCTGACTGTGATAGGTTCGGAAATGGTGACGTTGCCGTTGACCACATACCAGCCATTGTACCATGTGACCGCCGCCGCGCTGTTTTCCACCGGGGTGCAGCTATCGGCGGTTTTGGTTGTGTATGTAACCCCGCCGTTCCAGGACGCTTCCTGATAAGTGACAGACACTTCGCCCTCCAGCATCTCCCCTCCGCCTAACTCTACCTCCACTTCCAGCGCAGCCGCATCTTCCGCCAACACAAAACCTTCCGGCAGAAATGCCGTAAAGGTATATGTCCCTTCATACGCCCCGTCCTCCGGATAAGATGCACACTTCCAGCCTGTCAGGGTGATTTCCGCATCTTCTGTCTCTGGCGCTGCTTCCGCATCTTCCTCTGTTTCTTCCCCATCTTCCGCCGCATTCACTGCAGCTACTTTGGCCTGTATCTTCTCTGGCAAGAGAGCAGTCACATCTTCCACAAATGCCGGATTTTCCCTGCCTGCTCCGGGCAATGCCAGTATACCGTCCGTCAGATATTCTTCCGGGTCGATCCATTCCCATGCCGTAATGACCTTTTCCCCGGTTACTTCCTGAACCTCTGTTTTTTCTCCCTTGCAGGAGGAAAGGTCGGCGCCTTCCGCACCGCATACGGAACAGTCCTCATTGATGCTGTCCTCCGTGCATAATGTCTCACAGATACATTCCGCCGTATCTGTGTCGGAAGCTTCTGTATTTTCGGTATTCTCCTTGGTATCCTCCGGCTTCGTACCATTACAGATTTCGCAGACATAGCCGCAGTCCTGCGCTTCTTTATAGCCACAGCTTTCGTCATGCTCGTGATGGCAGTCTAATATCTTTGTGATACAGCCGCTTTCCTCACTACATACATGGGTACAGAGTGACGGCTCCCGATTCCCTGCATCAGAGGGCGTAGCATTTCCTTTTCCCGTGCTTTCCTCTGTTTCCTCCGTTTCCGGATAACACTCGTCCGTATGCTCATGCACACACTCCGTAACGGTCTTATAACATTCTTCCCCGGAATGCTCTTCTTCCGTGGAATGCTTTTCTTCCGTATGCTCATGGGTACACGGCTGCGCTTCCGCATAGCCGCACTCCGCCGTATGCTCTGTGTGGTGAGTGCAGGAACCTGATACAGATTCTTCAGCCAGCACCCCTGTAGGGTACAGACTCACGCATAGGGCCAGCGCAATTATGACACTTAAAATTCTGCGTTTCATATAACTTCTCCCTCCTTGCACTCAACATATTGCTGGATTTGTTCTCTCAATTCCTTTATCCATAGCTGCTTTTTTAACAACAGTTCATCCATCACGGCATATATCTCATTCAGCCTTATGTTGTCTCCGATAAAAGGATCGGGGGTAAACATTACCGTACACTCATGGTCATCTGTCGGAGAAAAGAAAGACATCTGCGGCAGGTCAGCCAAAGTGTGGGCCTCTACTATTGCCAGATCCGCTGGGATACCGTTCTCATCCATCAGCATATCCTTAAGTTTTGTACTGGTATGCACACCATAAAACCGTATGTTTTCCTTGAACATCAGGTTTGCCAACAAAGTGGGCAGGCTGCCGCAGAGAACGACATAAAGTTTCCTGTCATCAAGGCGCATAGCCGTCCTTTGCTCCGGCGATACCGGATGCGGGATAAGTGGCGGCGATACAAAGACAGGAGTTTTCTGCCCTGTGTTCTGTTTTCCTTTATTTTTCATATATGTATCACTCCCTGTTTTGCATAAAGTAGACTCAAAACCACTCGCTTTTTTTATGCATTTTTCTGCTTATTTCTGCTATTTTGACTGCATTCCGGTTCTGAACGCTGTGGTTTTAAGTCTACTTTTAACCACTCGCCAAAAATTCCTTATATCTGGCCTTGACGATCAGTCAGCCCTGCCGAATTGCTGTTTTTCCTGCAGGGCAGATGATCCTGCGGGCTTGAAAATCTCCCGCACATGCCTATTTAGTCTATTTTATGAGTTTTTATCTTTTTTTCCAGTACCAAAAATGTACGACTCTGTTCAAAACTCGTACTTGACAAATTGTGGTTTTAGTGATATGAAAAAATCTGCATCCCACCAGGTCGGCTGTGATGCAGATTTCTCTTTATGGCTTAATCTTCATAAGTGCAGGAACTCTTTTGCGATAAGGTCGTCCCCCATATTTTCACATGGATGTGGGGGCCTAACGCAAGATCCTTTTTATCCAGGGATGTCCTCCACGGCTCCCATGCCAGGCCTGTGGCGCCCTCCGCTTTTACGTTGATCCTCCGCACGTTCCCTCCCAGCGCTATCCTGGTGTCAAACGATGCCGTCTTATTCTTGCCGTTCTCAGGCCATGCCTTGGCAACTGTTGTTTCTTTTCCGTTCTCATCATATCCGGTTATTTCCTGCCAGGATACGGTAAACCTTGCCACATACGCGCCCTGATGCTCCAGCTCCAATTCTCCGGAGGAGAACCTTTCGATCTTCTCATCCACATACTGCGTAGTGCCGTTGATAACGGCCGGCTGGTTTTCTTTCAGGAACGCCACCCGGTAATTCAGAGGGATGCCCGGATTCTCTTTGCTGAACTGGGTATCGGAAAAAATGACTCCGTTCACCTTCCTGGCATTGTCCTCATTCATATCAAATCCGCTGAAGGACTCCGGGACGCTCCCGCCCATGATGACATAGCTGAATCTGGTGTTTTTATAGACATCCGAATACTTGTCGTTTCTCTCCGGCCCCACGTCCACGCCTTCGATGCTGACGGCGGCATTGATGGCTTCCTCAAAGAGATGTTCCTCACAGTCCGACTCAAAATTGATATAGATCTCCCTGCCGTACACCACGCTCCCCACGTAGGCGGGCGGATTGTCATTGTTTACCCCAAGTCTTACCAGATCATTCCAGGTGGTGTCATAGCTGAATGCGTCAGCAGGTTCAGCATAAGGATGCACCGATGCGGTATAATAAATCTGCTTGTAGCTTACCAGATAGTTGCTTTTCTTTTTCCCCGTGGTTCCGCCAGCATTCGCTCCCAAGCCGATCCCCAGGGCGTCTTCAAGAAATCCCACATCGCAGCCGAACTTGAGCTGCATCTCCTTTTCATCGTGGATCAGGGATGATGTGTATGTCATGATGGCAGGCGCATTGTAATCTTTTGAATAGTTGTCCAGCCATGTGTTCAGTATCTGGTTCAGTGCGCTTTTGACATTTGCGTAGGTCATACTGCTGAGGCCAACGGAGCCATCCTGTGCCAGACCGGGCAGATCTACGGACAGGACATTGCGCCCAGGCTGTGCTCCGAGGGCCTGGGGTTTTCCGTCCACCAAATAGGAATTGGCCAGCAGCAGAGCGCCCGGATAGGTCAGCGCATTATTGCTGCAGGGTACGGCAAGGTCGATGGCCTTCTGTATATTCTGTACCTCTCTGGTGACCACAATGTATTCGGAATCCTCCATCTGTCCTTCCTTGGGTTTGACATTGGACACCGTGTTTCCCTCAAATGCCAGGATCTGCTTGGGATCATATTTCAGGGCCGCGATCTGACTGTTGATTATTTCTGCATTTTTGTTCATAATATTATAACCTCCTTAAATTTTTTCGTGGGTCTCCAGCGGGTGCTGGGCAAGATAAGCATGTGGATTTACTTTATAGTTCAACATTGCCGCAAATGTTTTATTTGCTGTTTTCATATAATAGCCACTTGCCATAAGGTTATGCGGCTCGCATATGGGAACTATATATACTATTTCTCCTTCAACGACTATTGTTGAGTTCTTTCCTTTGATCACATGTCCGCCAATCATTTTTTTGTTTAAAGAATTCATACATTTCATTTTACCATCGCTACTGTACATCATACCGTCTGTACAGCAATGATATGGAGGAGTTGTACCAGACAGTTGTCCCCATAAATCAATCCAAGAATTATAGCCTTGGGGCTTTGGATCATGAGCCGACCCCTTCACATTCGCAAATTCCTGTCCTTTCTCAAAATAGGCGTTACCTGCAAGTGTCGACTCCAACGGCACTACAATACAGTCATCCCCATATTCGCCCCCTTTCTCATAAATATCATGCAATATCCATCCATCACCTTCCCTTTTGTACACCAGACGGAACCGCTCCCTGTCCTCATCGGACAGTTTCAGCTTTTTCCCTTCTTCCGTAAAAGGCAGGTCTTTCAAGTAATACGCCATATCTCTACCTCCGACTTATTTTTGGTTCCCATGTTCACCGTACCTCTACTCTACCACCTGCTGCGGCTCCTGTC
>CAOKWI010000135.1 GCA_948473115.1 uncultured Lachnospiraceae bacterium
TGCGTATACACTTTTACTGACTTCAAACAAATGCAATAGATAACTTCTGATTATCACTTGCATTTTACATATTTCATACAATCAATGTCAAAAAAATATTTTTACGTCTCCTGATAATTATATCATGTTTAGTCGTAAGTGTCACTATGTTTTGCGTTTTTCAAAATCGATTTTTATATATAAGCATAAACTTATTATTATTTTAAAAATTATAAATTCAGAATAAAGTATTTCCTTCCGGCCATCCTGACTACGATAAAAACCGTAACAGAATCATTCCAAGAAAGCTTCTTGAATGACTTTATCACTCATGCTATAATCAGGATTACAGTCATGATTCTGGAGGGTTTGATCATGAAAGACTCTATCCGTGAAAGTCTCAGCTACTGGGGCTTATACAGTAAATTGCTTCAGGTAAAGAAATTGTTCGAGCCGCAGTTTATTCCTTTTGGAGGTCACAGGCACCAGTATTTTTTATATTACGAGCCTGAAAATCCGGTAAATGATAAAGTTATTATTTGGGTGCACGGCGGCGGATGGAATGCGGGAACGCCGAAGATGTTTGATTTTGTCGGACAGTGTGCAGCCAAAAACGGATACCGTTTTATTTCCATAGGGTACAGGCTGTCGCCGAAGTATAAGTACCCGTGCCAGATAGAAGATGTATGCGTCGGTTATAAGGCGTCGGTTGAATTCTTGAACACAAGGGGAGTCGACACCAGCAGGCTTATTGTCTCCGGCCCGTCTGCCGGGGCACACTTGTCTGCCATACTTTGCTACAGTAAGGAGACACAGGAAAAGTATGGTGTCGATGTGTCAAATGTTGTCGGGTTCATCGGGGTTGGCGGGCCATATGTCTTTTCCGGCAGACAGTCCTTATCCGTGAGGCTCCTTCTGAATCAGCTGTTTGCCAAAGGCTATGACAGAACCCAGGGCGAGCCGTATTCGCTCATGACAAAGAGCCGCATTCCCATGCTCCTGATCCAAAGCAGACATGATGGGGTGATCGAATATTCCTGTGCGGAGCATTTTTATGCAAGGGCAAAAGAATTGGGAAACGAATGTGAACTTTATACCGTTACAGACCGGAAGAATACTCATTCCTGGTATACAGCCGGGATGTTTCTTGAAACAAGGGAAACGAACCAGAGCCTGAATAAATTCTTTTCCTGGATCGAAAATTTGCGCTATTAATATGGAGAAACAGAAGACATGATTTTATCAGATAAAACACTGCTCAACATGATTGAAAATAAGACACTTACAATCTCCCCCCTGGAAAAGGAGCAGATCCAGCCTGCCAGCGTGGATATCCGCCTGGGCAACACTTTCAGCATTGTGGAAGATTCCTCCACCGGTATCATTACTTTGGATAAGGAGATCTCCTATAAAACAATCTCCACAGATACCTACCTCCTGCTCCCCAATCAATTCATCCTTGCCACGACCATGGAATATTTTGAACTGCCCGACAATCTGACTGCCTTTGTGGAAGGCCGGAGTTCCCTCGGGAGAATGGGGCTCTTTATCCAGAATGCGGGCTGGGTCGATCCGGGCTTTCAAGGGGAAATCACGCTGGAATTGTTTAATGCCAACCGCTGCGCCATAGAATTAAAGGCCGGACGCAGGGTTGGCCAGCTTGTGTTCGCCCAGCTGGATGACGTTGCACTCCATCCCTACAACGGCAAGTACCAGCATCAGAAGGGCGCCACGGGATCAAAGGTATTTCTGGACAATCCACAATAATGTCTGCGCGCACTCAGCTTTCCCAGCATAAACGCTTCCTGCTCTCAAAATACGGAAACCGTTCCAGCGCGGCAAAGATATCCTGGAAGTCTTCCTTGGGAGCCAGTTCGATATACTGCTCCAGCAGTTCCTTTTCCCGGTCCTTGTACTTTCCGTAGAAAAGATCAAACAGGTTGTGCCCCCGCAGGTAAATGCGGATCTCCTCCATATATTTCCTGACATCCTCGATGCTTTCCAGGTCACAGCCGATCACCTCCACCAGATGGCGGCCGCTTTTCAGGCGGTAAAGATATTCCTTCCACTTTTCCAGCAGCGTCTCATAAAACGCCTCCTCCGACTCCACGATACCCAGCCTGGCCATGACGCCGGGATTGAGGAAATAGTTCTCAAAGGAATAATATTTCAGGATCAGCACATTTTCCGGCCGCACCCGGGGCAGTTTATCCATGTCCTCCAGGTTGCGTTCCTCATAGTAGCGGCAGAGCTGCCTGCCCAGTTCCCCCGGATCCTTCCCGTCGCTGTCACGGACCATGAGGAACTGATCCCGCAGATAGATCTGGTTCATATATTTCAAATTGGCATAGGTCTTGATATTGGTACAGCTGTTAGTGGTGATGATGGCGATACGGGAAAGATTTCCCTGGCTGTCGGTAGTCTCCGCATAATATTTTCCCAGCAAAAGCGGCAGGCGGGACTTATCCTGCTTTCCCTCCACAATGAACACGAAATTCACATTCATCAGATCCCCCGCCGTATATCCCAGGTCATCCAGGATCGCGCTGATGTCCGTCTTCTTCCTGATATTGCAGGAGCCGTCCTCCCCCAGGATCACCTGCCGGATCTGCCTGCTGTTGAAATTGGGCAGCAGATTCGGGGAATGGGTGGTAAAGATCACCTGGTTCTTTGCCGACAGGCGGTACAGGATCGTCCCGCAGACCTTCTGGAGGCTGGGATGCAGGAAGATCTCCGGATCCTCGATCATGATAATGCTGGAAAGGTTTTCCCTGATCTGGGTGTACGCCTCCAGCAGGGAAAACAGGTAGATAGACCGCATTCCCTTTCCCATCCGGGAGATCGGGTGAGGCACATTCTGGGCAGGATGGCAGATCTCCGTAGTGACCTGCAGGATCTGCTCCACATCACGGTTCATATAGTAATGGATGCTCTCCCTGCCGCCGTTTTTATGGAAGCAGTCGTTGACCATCCGGGCAAAATGATCCAGATTCAGCTGATACAGCTTATAATCCAGCAGCTTGGACGTCTCGAAAACATCCAATTCGGCGGGATTTTTCTGCTCGATCAGTCCGATGCAGTGAAAACAGTAATTGCATTTCTTCGCCTGGTCAAACATACAGCAGCCAGACCGCATCCTCTTCAAGATCTCATGCTCCTGCAGAAGCAGCAGATCACTCTGGAGCTGTTCCAGACGCCGTTCCGTATCCACATGGTATATTTTGGGAAACACTTCCTGTATGTAGGGATTATGCTTGTTGACACCGTCCATATAACGGATACGGCCATCCCTGTTTGCGGTCATGGTGAAAGTGAGGACGCCGTCCGAAAATGAGGGCAGCTTCTGCTGAAAATCCTGCTGCCAGGCTTCCTTTTTCCGGTATTGGCTGACCACACCGCCCCGCCTCAGCTGCTCCATGTCATCCTCCGTAAAGGAAAGCGTGACATGGATCCGGATCTTTGCGCCTGCCTCCCCGAAATCCTCCGGCCCGATCACATATTCCCCTCCCACCGCGCGGATGGCATCCAGCACGGTGGTCTTGCCGGTATTATTCTGCCCCACCAGGATCAGGGCATTTTCAATATCAGGAATATGCATGTCATGGATGGATTTAAAATTCTGGATGCGCAGATCTGTAATCTTCATGGATCCTCCCACATGGTCACGTACTAAGACAGTTCCTAATTCCTGTCAGGCAGCTTCGCAATTGCAAAAGCCATGAAACCTATGGTAATGACAATTCTGAGTATAAACGGCACAAAATTGCTCACAAAGGGAACCAGATCGAGCAACGTTATCACCACAAACATCAGCACCTTGGAATACACCGCCGTCCTGAACAAGGCTCCCGCCGACAGCTGTTTCTTCAAAATGGAGGAGATGATCAGGGCAATTACCAGGTAAATCGCCGCACACAGGAAATACCAGAAAACCCTTCCCACAAAAAAGAAAATATACCCCACCGCCATGAAGACCATCATAAGCGGCATAAATGTGTTGACAATCCAATCCTTGCTGATCTCCATGTCATCTCCCAGGTTGCGGAAATCGCCCTGCTGATACTCTCCGTTCTGCATGATCGAAATCCTGTCCCGTCCGATCAGGATGATATTGTAATACCCCTGAGCCTCTATCTGGGATGCGGCGTCATACGTAAATCCGCTGATCTCGTCCGTTATATATACGTACGTCCCGCCTTCGTCAAATTCAAAATCCCCGTCAATGTACAGCCTGCCGTCAGCCACCTTAAATTCCGGAATGGCATCCGCCCACCCGCCGCCGCTGATGGCCGAAAAGCTGAAGGCAAAGCTTACAAAAGAAAGGATTGTGGCAAGCAGCGCCAAAAGCGTCACAAAGCCGATCATGCTGCCTGTCCTGACCTTTGTCAGCCTGCTATACTGGGTCGGTATGAAGGCAAGCACAAACTGCTGAAAGATATTCGGCGCCTTCTCGGGTTCCGGATTGTTCCCGTAATAACCGGGTTGCTGATAATAGTTGTTGTCCATCTCTCTTACCTCTCACTTCTCAAAATAGTTTCATAGTAACAATTCCGTTGTTACCTTCAAAATATGAATTTATCATACCATATATTATGTTTTTCGTACAGGAAATTTATAAGGAATGGTAACAGTTCGTAACCATTCAGCCACAATCGTACCGGGCGGCTTTTTTGCCAAAGGGACGGCGCAGGGGAGGCAGGGGTACTTTCTGCGCCTGTATCCAGTAAGTTGAAATAGATACTGAAGTTCCTTAAGATACACCAAACAGACACTTTTTGTGTTGCATGATCGCGGTAATGATTCAGAATTTTATTTAAAATACTGTAGCTTTATTTGGCACCTGGTTTACATGATATTTCCCGGTGGGGTTTACCACTTGTTCTACGTTTATATAGGTGCAGTCACTTGGTATGACATCCTTATAGATTGCGGAAAGCCAGGCGGCGACGTGCTGTCCTGCCCTAAGCGGACTTTGGGGGGCGTCCTTAGCGG
>CAOKWI010000136.1 GCA_948473115.1 uncultured Lachnospiraceae bacterium
TTGCTTACTTAAACCTTCTAAGATTTGTGAGGTTTTAGAAAATTGATTTCCGTGACGAATAACGGACTTGACGTGACAGCTGCAAAAGATTATGATAGGAATCGGACTATTCGGGGAAACAGGTGGAAATCCTGTACGAGCCCGTCGCCGTGAGGCATGCGTAAAATGATGCTGACCTGACCTGGAGCCACAATTCAGGAAAAAGTCATTGGAGATATCTGAGAAGACCGGTCAGCGGAATGCCAAGTCGAAATATCCGGATAGTCCGATCCCCGGGCGTGAACAAATGATTCCCACGGACAATGAGCCAGGCGGATGCGTCAGCATCCAACCCCACAGGTGAAATGCTTTCCGGCTGGGAATATTTGTGTGTAAACAGACTGCGGGCGCCGGTCTTTTGGGGAAATACAGTGACAAAGGAGATAGAGATATGCAGGGAAAATGCAGCGGGAAATTAGGGTCATCCATCCTTTGTATGGTGCTTATTGTGGCTATGGCACTGTTTATGACCGGATGTAATGACAGCACAGGAAGCGGGGACAGCGTCGGCTCTTCCACAACAGCGGAAGATGCGGGAGGTGTCAGTGCTTCCACGGCAGCGGAAGATGCAGGCAGCCAGACGGAGCGGAAACAGCTGGGAGAGGGAAGTACCACCTTCCTGTTCACAGTGGTGGACCAGGACGGCGGTGAAACCGTCTTTGAGATCCACACGGACAAGGACACGGTGGGGGCGGCTCTGCAGGAGCTGGAACTGATCGCGGGAGAGGAAGGCCAGTACGGTCTTTATGTCAAGACAGTCAACGGAATCACTGCCGATTATGACAAAGACGGCACATACTGGGCCTTTTATGTCAACGGCGAGTATGCGTCTGTCAGTGTTGATGCCACCGCGATCACAGAGGGGGATAGTTACTCCTTTAAAGTGGAATGACATGGGAATGGATGACAGGAAAGCAGATGGGAAGCTTACGGTCAGGGAGATTGCCGTGTTTGGGATGCTGGGGGCAGTCATGTACGCCTCCAAGCTGGTGATGGAAATATTTCCCAATGTCCATCTTTTGGGCGTCTTTACCGTGGCGGTCACTGTTGTATACAGAAAGAAGGCATTGTTCCCGATTTATATTTATGTGTTCCTGAACGGCATCTTCTGCGGATTTGCGGCGTGGTGGATCCCCTACCTCTATATATGGACGGTTTTGTGGGGGGCGGTCATGCTTCTTCCGAAGAAAATGCCGAAAAAGATATGCCCCATTGTGTATATGGCAGTGTGCGGTGCCCACGGGTTCCTGTTTGGCGTTCTGTACGCTCCTGCCCAGGCATTGCTGTATGGACTGAGTTTTCAGGGTATGCTCGCCTGGATCGCCGCAGGCCTGCCCTTTGACTTTATACACGGCGTCAGCAATTTTTTCTGCGGGATTCTGATCATGCCGATCGTACTGGCATTGAGACGTGCGGAGAGAATTACGGAATGATTTCTCACAGTGACAGGCCGGGAACTGATCCAAAGGTTCCCGGTCCTTCTTTTCGATTCATTCCCCGTGTTCATCCCCTGCCCCGGCTTGCGGAGCGGAACGCACGTTGATGCCGTTGACCTCCACATTGCCGTCCAGCGCAATGACCAGGCAATCCCGGCCATTGATGTTGCGCGTTTCGATCAGATCGGTGCGGTCGGGACTGACTTTGATTACCACGTCGGGAGTTTTGACCTCGAAGGTTCTGGCATTCATGACGTTGTTGACCAGAAGCGAGGTCTGCTCTCCGGCGGTTTCGTCATAACAGCGGTCAAACTGCTCCAGTTTCTCGTTTGTGACGCCGCTGTTGGCCAGGATGGTTTTGACCTCATTCTTATCCAATATCAGGGGCGCAGGTTCTTCTTTATGTTCCTCCACCATTTCGGTGAGCGTGTCATGTATGTTTTTCACAATCTCAATATCACAGGTTTCCCCCAGGGTTTCCTCAATGAGCGCCTGGAACGTTTCCTTCTGGCTGCCTGCGGTCAGGGGCAGGGGGCAGCCCAGCAGCTGCTCCACGAAGCCTTCCTTTAACTCCTCCGCGTCTTTGGTGTAGTAAAGGGTGCTGTGGATGTCAGAACTGCGGTCATGGAAGGCGGGAAACAGAAAGCCTGTCTCGGGAAGGCTTACCACCCAGTCGCGTATCCTGTTCTGGAAGGTGTTCTCTTCCGCATTATAGCTCAGCCCGGGTTTGGATAGTTCCACAGGGCAGATGCAGGCAAGGATATATTCATATACCTCATCGGAAGCGTCCTCCATCTCCAATCCGTCGGAGGCTTTCCCGGGCACGTCATAGGCGTCATGCACCAGCAGGATCAGATAGTTTCCCACATATTCATAGGCGGAGATGATCTTGTCGTAGAATTCTTCCAGAAGGACGTCATTCTTTAATTTGCTGTCCCGGAGGCGCAGCAGAAATTCCTGCGTGCCGCTCTCTTCCTCGCTTGCCAGGGGAAATTCCAGTGTCAGCAGGTTTTTGCCCAATGTGCCGGAGAGTGTCTTGCGCAGGATCTCGAAATATTTAAACATTTCCTCCTCGGGCAGCGCCAGAAAAGCCTGTTTAAATTCCGTTTTTTTGTTTTTTTCCCCGTCCACGTAGCAGCCGCAGATCCTGGTGATGGAGCAGTTCCTCTGGGTGAGGAGTTTCTTGATCTCGGATATTTCCTGTTTTATCATATGATATTTGTACCTTTCTGTCTGGTTTTCATGGATTATAGTCCTTCCATGAATATGTTAAGAATTAGAACTTCTTGGCGTCCCGTCCAATGGCGGGATGTCTTTAGAAGTTCTTCTCACGAATATGTGAAGAATCGCCCTGGCGATTCTTCTGGGTGAGAATTAGAACTTCTTGGCGTCCCGTCCAATGGCGGGACGTCTTTAGAAGTTCTTCTCACCCTAGTATAAACCAATTTTGAAAAGTGGGCAAGCACTCTTGTGAAGGACAAATTCTTGTGTTACTATTAAAAAACAGGATAGAAAGGAAAACGAAGATATGGCGAAAGGAAAAGGATTGATTGCGGAATTTAAAAAGTTTATCATGCGTGGCAATGTGATGGATATGGCGGTGGGCGTCATTGTGGGAGGGGCGTTTACCTCTATCGTGACTTCCCTGAACCAGGATATCCTGACCCCGCTGCTGGGAATCTTTGGCGGAACGGATTTCAGCAGCCTCTATGTGACCCTGGGGAGCGGGGAAAATGCACCTGTACTGTATTATGGGAATTTCATCACTGCGGTGATCAATTTCCTGATCACTGCGCTGGTCATTTTCCTGTTGGTCAAGGGAATCAACGCCGTCGGGGACAAGCTTTCGCGCAAGAAGGATGAGCCTGCGGCTCCCACTGTGAAAAAGTGTCCCTTCTGTAAGAGCGAGATCGCCATTGACGCGACACGCTGCCCTCATTGTACTTCACAGCTGGAGGATAAGTAGGCGGGCAGCGGACATGAGACGGAGCGTGGAATGAATTGTTGGTGCAGTATCGCAGGCCGTGGCATGCGATATGCGGGGGTATACGGATGATAAAAAGTAAATGGATTTATGCGGTGGTATGTGTCATGCTGGGGGTCGGTCTGACCGGCTGCGGCGAGAAAAACACAGCGCTGCAGAATGCCATGGCGTTGGTGCAGTCCCTTGACTATGAGGGGGCGCTGGCGGAATTTGATGAAGCGGAGAACACCGGTGCAAACAGCAGACTGGTAGATCGGGGAAGAGGGATCGCTTACATGGGACTGACGGACTATGGGCAGGCCATAGCCTGCTTCCAGCAGGCGCTTTCTTCCAGCAGCGGTATTGTGGAAAATATTGATTTTGACCTGAATTATTACATGGCGGCTGCTTATGTGAAAAGCGGCATGTATCAGGAGGCCGAGGCTACCTATAACGCTATCCTGGATCTGCGCGGCAATGAGAAGGAAGCCTATTTCCTGAGGGGCAATGTGCGTCTGAACCTTTCTGATTTTGAGGGCGCGAAGGCGGATTTTGATCAGGTGATCGAGATGGATCCTAAAAATTATGACCGCCTGATCGAGATCTATGAGGTGCTGGAGAATTTCGGCTATCAGGAGACGGGGCAGACCTATCTGCAGGCGGCGCTGAACTCTGGTGACAAGTCCATGGATACTTATATCACGGGCAGGATCTATTATTATCTGGGAGAGTATCAGAAGGCGTACCTGGCGCTGGAGGAGGCAAAGGACAAAGGCGGCGTGGACAGTTACCTCTATCTGGGACGCGCCTATGAGGCCACGGGAGACTATAATTACGCGTCGAATGTCTATAACAGCTATCTCGCCAAATATGAAGGGGACGCGGAGATCTATAACCAGCTCGGCCTGTGTGAACTGAAAAAAGGCGAGTACCAGAGTGCACTGGATGCTTTTCAGGCAGGTATGCAGCTGGAGGACAATCCGGTACTCCAGTCCCTCGCCTTCAATGAGATTGTTGCTTATGAGTATCTGGGTGATTACCAGAAGGCTTACGCACTGCTGACCAACTACATGAAAAATTATCCCGATGACGAGCAGGCAAGGCGGGAACTGGATTTTCTGTCCACGAGGTGACGTAACAGTTCAGCCCCGTTAGTACCAGGCAGCTTTTTTTTGCGGAGAAGGGGACGGCGGCGCCATGCTGTCCTGTCCTATGCGGACGGGGCAACGCGGATC
>CAOKWI010000137.1 GCA_948473115.1 uncultured Lachnospiraceae bacterium
CGCAGAGCCGACAGACTTGTGAGGAATCACAGCTTGCCGGCTATTTTCTTGAAAAAATGCTAAAGGCATGCCGGAAGATAATCATGGGGAAGCAATCTAAAACGCCGCCCCTTGAATTATAAAATGTAACCGTAAACCAAGCACCGCCCCATGTGGGAGAAAGGGGGGAAATTTCTATGGATTGCACAGAAGCATACAAGGAACACATCATGTATTCTTTCAACGGTTTCTGCAAAGTCGTCATACGCTATGCCGCTATCAACGCATGGCGCGACAGGAACAGGCGGCGGCAAAGAGAAATATCCTTTGAATACCTCACAGAAGAAAAGTTCTATCCTCTAAGCACATCAGACGAATATCTCAAATCACCCTACGAACAATACCCCGTTACAATCTGCGGTCAGACAATCATACTCACCAATGGGGAGCTTGCTGCCGCCCTGTTATCTCTGCCAGAGAAAAAGAGGGAAATCATTTACCTTTACTTTTTCGGGAATTACACACAGCAGGAAATCGGGGATTTATACGGGCATTGTAAAAGTACGGCATGGCATTACATACACAGTGCCTTGCAGATGTTGCAGGAGGAAATGGAGGTGCTTTTGCGTGGGGAGTCCTAAACTCATACCGTATGAAACGATTGTCCGGGCGACCAGCGGTGCCCCGGAAGCCGTGAACGAGGTTTTACGGCATTACAGCAAGAGAATCCTGTTGCCACCCATTTTTTTTTGACCTACAATTACCCAGCTTGCCTGTCACAGAATTAACCGATATAATGTCATGAGAACAGGGAAAGGAAAAGGTTCCAGAACACTCGTCTTTAGCAGAGAACCGTGTCCTGAAACCATCTTTAAAAACATGGTCATTATGGTATATAGGTAGTTTTCAATAACTGAAAACAACTTATATACCTTTTTTGTGCACCTTGAAAACTTCATAGCCTTCCAGACAGTTATACAGGAACTGCGGGCAGTGTGCGATGACAAAAAGGGAGCGCACCCGCAAATGAAATGCCGCACAGCAAAAGCTACACAGCAAAAGCTACACAGTAGCTGCCCGAAAATACGCGGCGGAACTCCGGCGCAGGAAATGGGTCTGGGGAAAGGCAGCTTTCTGAAGGAATAATATATCTTCCTTATAGTGATTTGCGGAGAGGTTCAGCGGTGTGCAGGTGCAGTAACAATGGGAAAAATGATGTAAAGCAGGGAGGAATGGAACGTGGAGTCAAGAGTAAATCGAAAAAAATTTGTCCGTTACAAAGAAGGGGCAGAATTGTACAGTATCAGCCAGAGCAAATTTGAGAAACTGGCTAAAGATGCTAAGGCTATATATGTGTTTCTCATTAATTTTCCGGGCAGGAAAGTGTTTGCGAAAGCGATTGACAAGGCGGCAAAGTATAGGTATAATTGTTATTGACCAGAAGTCAATAACTATCAAAGGACGTAAGGAAAAATGGCAAGGCCAGCGAAAAGACAACCGGAACAATGGAGAAAAGAAATCTTAAATGCGGCAAGGCAATTGTTTTTATCAAAGGGTTATGAGGAAACCTCCATTGCGGATATTATGGAGCAGGCAGGCGGCGCAAAGGGGATGTTTTACCGTTTCTTCCAGAGTAAGGAGGAGGTCATGCACGCTTTAGGGGATCAGATGTTTCTGGAGAATAATCCTTTTGAGGCAGTCAGGGGGCGTTCTGATCTGAACGGACTACAGAAAATCCGGGAAGTGCTTGCTTTTGACAGGGCTGATGGAGACAGGGAGGCGCTGAGTATGCAGGCCGTCCCCATCCTGAAAGACCCGCGTATCCTGGCGGCCGCAGTGGAGGCGAACCGGCGGGTGCTGACACCTTTATGGTTTGAACTGATTGAGGAAGGACGGCGTGACGGTTCTATCCGGACGGAATATGCAAAGGAGCTTTCCGAGCTGCTGCCGCTTGTCAATTTCTGGCTGCTGCCCTCCGTGTTCCCGGCGAATATTGAAGAAATCCAGCATAAGTGCAGGTTTGTTGCGGAGGCTCTTTCGGCAATGGGGCTTCCAATCATAGAGGAAGAAATGTACAGGCGGACAGAGAGGATACTGGGAGACTACAGGGAAGAGAGGGAGGGATAACGGATGGAGCAGAAGCTTTTTACGAAAAATTTTCTACTTCTTGTGCTGGGGCAGGCAAGCTCTTTGTTTGGCAATTATATCCTGCGGCTGGCATTGTCTATGTATGTTCTGGAAGTGACAGGCTCGGCGGCTGTGTTTGCAGGTATTTTGTCTGTAGCCACAATCCCCACGATTCTTTTATCGCCTGTGGGAGGAATCCTGGCTGACAGGGCGGATCGGAGAAATATCATGGTGGCGCTGGATACGCTGACGGGAATATCTGTCTTATGTGCAGCGGTCTTATTGTCAGGGGACAATGCTGTTGCGGTGATCAGTGTGCTGCTGGTGATACTCGCTGTCCTTGGGGCGTTTGAAACGCCTACGGTGCAGGCATGTATCCCGCAGATGCTGGCGGGTGATCACATTATCAGGGGAAATGCGGTGGTAAACCAGGTGGCCTCTATTTCTTATCTGATCGCGCCTATGCTGGGAGGTATCCTGTATGCCGCGGTGGGGTTGAAGCCTGTGATGTTTGCAAGTGTTGTCTGCTTTTTTGTTACAGCGCTATTTGAATGCTTTATAAAACTGGGCGGTCAGGCCAGAGCGTTTCAGGGAAGCATTTTGTCCGTCGTAAAAAATGACTTTTTCGAGAGCATCCGGTTTATCACAAGGGAGAGAACGGATATCATGAGGATGCTGCTTCTGGCGGCATTCTCACGTTTCTTTGTCATGGGGGTTACGCTGGTGGGACTTCCGTTTGTCGTGCGGACTGTGCTTGGCCTGGACGCAAGGTTTTATGGCGGGGCGGAGAGTTCACTGGCGGTTGCCACTATTTTGGGAAGTATTGCTGCGGGGCTTCTTACGGGAAAATTGAAATCCGGCAGATTATCGTATGTGCTTGCTGTAATCGGTGTCTGTATTATTTCGGCAGGCGTTGTCTTTCTTTTCCCCTCCGGCGCATGCGTCAGATATGCTGTGATTGTCGCGGCCTTCTGCGGCATGCAGGCTGCAATCAGCATTTTTTCAATTTTTGCGGTATCCCTGATCCAGCAGAATACGCCGGATGAGCTGATTGGGAAGATCATGGCTTATACATCCGCTGTCACGATGTGTGTCCAGCCGGCAGGACAAATGGTATACGGTTTTTTGTTTGACAGGTTCCGTGGGGCGGTGTACCTCGTCTTGATTCCCTCGGGTATCATTGTATGTGTGACTGGGCTGCTTGCCACAGGCTTTTTCAGGAAACTGGAGGAAGCGCAAGGCTGTGAAATAAACTGAAAAGGCAAATCGGGGCAATCAATGTGATGATATCATCAATGCGGAATAAGGGTATAAAAACGGATGCAACCAGTGGTTGCCGGCACTGATATATTCGCAACATCAGGTTGGCTCAATAATGGGGAGATAATGGTATATTATGAGACAGGAGGTGCTGAGGATGACTTGGGAGATAACATATAATATTTGTGTATCCGAGGATTTCCTGACACAGGTAAGGGAGCTTGGGGTGACCATGGAAACGGTTCGCTCGGAAGGAATTTGAAGTGACTATGGAAACGGTTCGCTTAGAAGGAATTTGAAGTGACCATGGAAACGGTTCACTCGGAAGAAATTTGAAGGGAGCATGAAGCATGTATTGTATCTTAGTGACAGGTAGTCCGGCAGCGGGAAAAAGCGTTATGGCAGAATCCCTGTCTGAAAGGCTGAAGCTGCCGGTTATTTCGAAGGATGCCATAAAGGAATTGCTGTTTGACAATGTTGGTTTTCAGTCAAGGGCAGAAAAAGTAAATCTTGGAATTGCCAGCATGGAAATTATGTACTATGCCGCAGGTCAGCTTATGAAAGCAGGACACCCTTTTATCCTGGAGAACAATTTCGAGCATTCCTCTGAACATGGAATGAAAGCTCTTTTGGAAAAATATGGATATTCTGCGTTGACCATTGCCCTGACAGGCGATTACAAGGTGATTTACCAGCGCTTTCTGGAACGGGAAAGCAGTCCTGACAGACACAGGGGGCATGTGGTGAATGACTGCTATCCGGAAAAGAAAGGGAATACGCTAAAGACTCCAGAGGTAAAAACGGTATCCTGTGAAAAATTTATCCATAGAATAGAACAGAGGGGATACGACGTTTTTTGCGTAGGCGGCAGGCAGATTAAGGTTGATACAACAGATTTCTCAAAAGTAGACATGGAAGAAATCCTTTCACAGATTGCGGCGTGGAAGGAAGAAATCCATGATTGACGCGCATGCTGATTCCCGCGGGCAATGAGGAGATCAGTCATGTTTACATGGAAAGCCCTTCCGGATACATATCTGCCCGGAGGAGCGCATTCTGCACCTATACCCTGTCAGATGATCCGCCCTGGGACGTTACAATAAATGCTTGCACGATTCTCAGAATGTGCCCCTGGACTCCAGATATGCAAGAACCTCCCTATATTGTCAAGTGATTTTCCTTAAAAAATAAGGAATTTTAGGTTTCAT
>CAOKWI010000138.1 GCA_948473115.1 uncultured Lachnospiraceae bacterium
TACCCCTGTCTCCCCTGCGCCGTCCCTTCCTCCACAAACCCAAGCCGCCTGGTACGATCGGGGCTGAATAGCAACGGTATCCCTCAGTTCTGCAGCGGGGTGTTTGACTTTCGTCTGCACATGGTATATGATGTAGGTGGGCAAAACAAATGCGTCAGTCGGAAATATTAAGATGAGGCAAGTAAATCTTTATAGCAGGAAGGAGGTTCCAGTACAAAATGGAGGCAATGGAAAAAATGGCAATCAGTGAAAAGGAATTGAAATTACTCTTAAACTTTGTAAAGGATGATCTCCTGGAGGCCAAAGAAGCCAGGGACGAGGAAGACAAGAACAGAAAAATCGGCAAAACCCTGGAGCACATCCAGCAATATCTGGAAGATTAAAGCATTGTGCGCCGCCGTCCACAATGTCATAAAAAGAGCGGACTTGTCGCCGCTCTTTTTATGATACTTCCTCCAAAAGGCTCTGCAAAAGCAGGATATGGTACTCCTCGTCCTTGATGATCCTGGCCAGCACGGCGTTCACACACTCGTCATCCATTCTGCTGATATGCATCCTGTACTGTTTGATAGCCGCCCGCTCCCCCTCAATATCCACATGGAGCATCTCTTTCATCTGGTCAGGCAGGGTCAGAAATTCCGGCGTCCAGAGACAGTTTCTTCCGTTCTGGTATCTCGCCGTATAGTCCACTTCCCCGCCCAGGAGAAAGATCAGTTCCCCCAGCTTCTGCAGGTGCATCATCTCCGCCACCCCGATCTCCAGCAGCATCCTGGCCTGGCGGCAGTGCTCCAGGGAAAGCCTGCTCTCATGATTGATGTACTGCGTAAGGGCGGACAGCTCCGACACCGAACCGCAGTAATCCACGCTGAGCAGATCCGCGTAGCTGCGGTTCCTGCATTTTACCTGTATGGGCGGATAGGGAAATTCCAGCATGGCAGGCTTGATTCCCGCCATACTGCAGTCGTTGGTCAGTCGCATAGCACATACACCTCCATGGGCGTGGTCTGGGCAGGGATGCTTCTGGTAGAGGAACTGTACACCACCGCCAGATTGTGGTTGGCGGGACTGCCCTGGAAATACTGGTTGTTGGTGGTCCTGACATTCACGGAACCGTCTATGTTCAACTGTAATGACTGGCTGTCATTGATCAGCGACATATTATAGTATCCCACGTCCACAAACCGGCCGTTTCTCGTCTGTGCCGCTGCCACCGCATTGTACTGGGGCGGATAGATCATGGGGACAGGCGCATCCGTGGCGTACCAGAAGGTACAGTTCATTCCCACGGACAACGTTTCAAACCCTACCACGAAGGTGGAGGGCGTCACCACAAAATTAACCGGGTTCCCGTCCGCGTCCTCCAATGCCACAAAGATCATGCACCCGTTGGCACGGCGGTTCCCGATCCTGGTGGGCGTCATATCCACAATGGTTCCCGTCACCGGCTCAAAGCGGTTCCTCCTGAAATCAGGTCTTCCAAAATTAAAATCCATGTACTACTCCCATAAATGCCTTTTACAGGCTTCTCTCAAATTATGTTATGCTTCCGTTCCCGAAATGGTTCCTCCTCCCAGCACATATTCGCCGTCATAAAACACCATGGCCTGGCCTGCCGTGGCCGCCCGCACCGGCCGTTCAAAGGTGCACAGCACCCGCCCGCCGGAAAGCTTCTCGATCCGGCCGTATTCCCCCCTGTGATTGTAACGTATCTTTGCCAATATCCTTGCCGGAGATTCCAGATCCTCCACCGACATGAAATTCACCCTGTCACAGAACACCCTGCGGGTAAAGATATCCTCATTGCTGCCAATCACCACCTCATTTGTCTCCGGACGGATCTGTGTCACAAAGACACGTTCCCCCATGGGAAGCCCCAGCCCCCGCCGCTGTCCGATGGTGTAATGGGTGATTCCTTTGTGGATGCCCAGTACATTTCCTTCTTTGTCTACAAATTTCCCCGAACCGGGCACGCGCTCTCCCGCCGCCCTGTCGACAAAGCCCCCGTAGTCATCATCGGGCACAAAGCAGATCTCCTGGCTGTCCGGCTTGCGGGCCACGGGAAGTCCTGCCGCCTCCGCCATCTCCCGGATTTCCTCTTTCGCATAACTGCCCACGGGCATCAGGGTATGGGCCAGCTGTTCCTGGGTCAGGTTATACAGCGCATAGGTCTGATCCTTCGCCGCCGTCACGGAACTGCGTATGGCATACCTGCCATTAGACAGCCTGTCAATCCTGGCATAATGTCCTGTGGCAATGTAGTCCGCCCCGATGGCAATGCTGCGCCGCAGGAGCGCCTCCCATTTTACGTACCGGTTACAGGCAATACAGGGGTTGGGGGTGCGTCCCCGCAGATACTCCTCCACAAAGTAATCCATGACGCTGCTCTTAAATTCCTCTTTGAAATTCATCACATAATAGGGGATTCCCAGCTTTTCCGCCACTCCCCTGGCATCCTCCACCGCAGACAGCCCGCAGCAGCCTCCCCCTGCCCCGTTCCTTCCCGGCTCTTTGATTGTACTCTCCCCATCCTGCCAGAGCCGCATGGTGACGCCGATCACGTCATATCCCTGCTCCTTTAACAGTAAGGCCGCCACCGAGGAATCCACCCCGCCGGACATGCCCACCACAACTTTTTCCTTCATCCTTCTACCTCCGGATGTCGCGAACCGCGTTTTCGATACGCGTGCGCTGCTGTGACAATCGAGCAGGGAAGATTTTCTCCCTGCTCGCCGCACGGGACACACGTTGCGTAAGCAACAATTTCAGCTGTGCATCCCTGTGTACAAAAAAGAAAACCCCCGTGCAGCCGTTACTCCACAGGGGCCTAAACAGATTCCTGCCTGTCTACTCGATAATAATGCTGGCGCAGCTGATATCATTGGCAAGGTCATACACCTTTCCACTCTTAAGCCCTACTACCTTGGGCCTCATGGGGTAATGGGGCGTGTTTTTGACAACCCTTGCCCTCTCCCCGTTGCTCAGTGTCACCGAAGTGTCCACAGGATACAGGATCACGGTGTCAATGAAGCTGCGCATGAAATCCACATCCAGTTCATCCGTCATGGCCATGATCATCTCCAGGGCGTCATGTGCGGAAAATCCTTTCTTGTAAGGCCTCTCCGTCACAAGTGCGTCATAGATATCGGCCACGGACAGCACCCTCGCATAAGGAGTGATCTGCTTGCTTGCCAGCTTCAAAGGATATCCGCGCCCGTTGATCTTCTCATGGTGCTGCAGTACGCCCGCTATGATTTCATTGGAGATCTCGGATTTCTCCTTTAAGATATTATAACCATAAATCGTATGGTTCTTCATGACAGCAAACTCTTCCTCCGTGAGTTTGCCCGCCTTGTTCAATATCTCATTGGGGATATGGGACTTTCCCACATCATGCAGCAGACCCGCCACACCGATCTGGTAGATGTCCTTATTCGGCAGCCCGCTTTTGCGGGCAATAATCATGGCCATGGTGGCCACATCCACACTGTGCTTAAAGGTATACTCATCGCTGACCTTCAGCGCATCGATGTTCATGGCAACCGCATCATTCTCCGAAATGGCCTGCATCAGGCTGTAAGTGATATTATTGGCTGTATTGGCAAAATCAGAGGAACTTGTATCATTGTAGAGGAACTGGATACCCTGGGACACGCGCTGCTTCACACTGTCCGACAGCGTAACTCTGGCGCGGTCCGCCACTTTCAGCTTCTCGATGGTTTCCAGCGTCTCGGGAGCAACTTCTATCTCTTCGTCAGGGTCTTCCTCACCCTCCCTGATATACACACCAGGCACACCCATCTTGCGCAGGGATTCAATGAGAAATTGATCCAGCACCGTCTTTCTTGCAATCAAAATACGACCGGTCCGGTCTATAATTGCCTGATCGATCATCATTCCTTCGTCTAATAGCCTCGTGCTCGTGTATCTTCGTTTAACCACTTTTATCCACCATTGATCCTAAGCCAGATTCCAATTTCTTATATAGCTTTATTTCTTAAATATCACTTTACTTCTTTTATTTCTTTATTGTTTTTATGACTTTTTTCCCATTATACCCCATTCCGCTCTACTTTTCCACATAAAAATTATACGAACCCGAACCAATTCCCGTGTAACCGTTCAGCCCCGGTAGTACCGGGCGGCTTGGGAAAGGGACAGCACCGCCTGACTTTCCACAATTTATAATTATTTAAGGCAGAAACCCGTGTTTGCATGGACAAAAAGCCACTATAACTTTTCTTTACACATGTCGTATCAACCAAGATCCAATGAAACCCAAAATATTTCCACTTATATGATTGCAATATTCTTAAAATTGGCTCTAAATAGTTACTGCAATTATATAATGTAAGAGAACTCGCTCTTTGTATTTTTAAACTTGCAGGAAACAGGCACAGGGGAGACAGGGGTACTTTCTGCGGCGTGAGTG
>CAOKWI010000139.1 GCA_948473115.1 uncultured Lachnospiraceae bacterium
AGGACAGGACAGCATGGCGCCGCCGTCCCTTTAGCAAAAAAGCCGCCTGGTACGACCGGGGCTGAATAAATGGCAGCAGGCTCCTCCATAAATTTTCCTCCAGGGCTTTATCTATGGAGGCAAATCTGGTAAAATATGGTGTCGGGCTGATGGGGGAAGACCAGTATAAGTATAAGGAAAAGGAATCAGAACCATGATAAAGACAAGTTTCAGGGATAAGGCAAAACATACAGAGCGGCGGAATCTTTTCGGGGGGGAGTATAGCGCGGGACAGATACAGGCAATAGCGTTTTTGCTGCCCTTCGTCATTATGCTGACACTGTTTGTGATCAAGGGAATTTACCCGTTTGGCGGCAGAAGCTTTCTGTCGGGGGATCTGTATCACCAGTATATGCCCTTTTTCAGCGAGCTGCTGCGCAAGGTCAGGGCGGGAGAGTCCCTGAACTTTTCCTGGCATGTGGGGATCGGATCCAATTTTCTGGCATTGTATGTGTATTATCTGGCAAGTCCCCTGCATGTGCTGGCATTGCTTGTGCCGGAAAATTTCCTGATAGAGTTTATCAGTTACCTGGTGGTGTGCAAGATTGGCCTTGCGGGTTGGAGCTGCTGCTATTACTTTCAGAAGCACTTTGCTTCAAAGAGTCCCGTGACGGCGCTCTTTGCTTCTTTTTATGCGCTGTCCGGGTTCATGGCGGCGTACAACTATAACATTATGTGGCTGGACTGCGTGATACTTCTGCCGCTGGTCATCCTGGGGCTGGAGCGGCTGGTAAGGGAAGGAAAATGCGGGCTCTATTGTGTGACGCTGGGGCTGTGCATTTTTACCAACTATTATATTTCCATTATGATCTGTATTTTTCTCGTCCTGTATTTTGTGATCCTCCTGGTCATGGAGGGATGCAGACACCCGGGGCGCAGCCTGGGGTACTTTGCCCTGTTTTCCCTGCTGGCGGGTGGAATGGCGTCAATCCTGCTGATCCCGGAGGTCTGTGCGGTTATTCAGACGGATTTTGGGGATATGGATTTCCCGAAGAAGGTGGAGAGTTACTTTTCCGTGCTGGATATGCTTGCAAGGCACTGTATTTGCGTGGATTCGGAGAGAGGGCTGGATCATTGGCCAAATATCTACTGCGGCAGCGCGGTGCTGATGCTGCTGCCCATGTATGCCCTGAACCAGAGGATTTCCATCCGGGAGCGCTTCTGCAGGCTGGCGCTGATGGGATTTCTGCTGCTCAGCTTTGGCACGAACATTCTGGACTTTATGTGGCATGGGATGAATTATCCGGATTCCCTGCCGGCGCGGCAGTCCTTTGTCTATATTTTTCTGGTGCTGACGGCCTGTTACGATGTGTTTCACCATATCAGGGAGACCGGAGAGCAGCAGATCTTATACGGATATCTGGCGGCAGTGGGCTTTTTCCTGTTCTGCCAGAAATTTGTGGAGCATGAGGATCTGGAACTGGGTGTAAAGCTTCTGACCCTGGTGTTTGTCAGTGTATACGCGATCCTTCTGTACCTGTACCGCACCAGGGGCAGTGAGCGGGTGATGGCGGTATTGCTTGTTGTGGCGCTGGTGGCTGTGACGGCGGAGAACAGTATCAATACTGTCAATACCAGTCTGGGCACGGTGAACCGTTCCGATTACCTGGGGCAGCAGGAGGATTATAAAGCGCTGTATGAGTGGGCCGGGGAACAGGAGGAAGGCTTCTGGCGCGTGGAGAAGTTTACCCGGAAAACCAAGAATGATGCCACACTGGCAGGCTATTCTTCCGCAAGCGTCTTTTCCTCCACCATGAATTCCCAGGTCATGGACCTGTATAAGAAGCTTGGAATGCGCAACAGCAAGGTTTTCTATGGGTATGACGGAGCCACGGCACTCACGGCGGCGCTGTTGAACGTGAATTACATGTTCGGGGATTCGGATCAATATGAGAACATCCTGTATGAAATGGAAGGACAGAGCGGCGATATCTATCTGTACAGGTCCGCACAGACGCTGCCCTTCGGCTATGTGGCTCCTTATGAATTTGATTTGCCGGACGGCTATGAGAATAACGGGATTGCCTTGCAGAATCAGGTAGTGCGTCAACTGGGCGTGGAGGGTAAACTGTTTGAGGAGGTGGACAGCAGCAAAGCGGACGGGGACGTTGCTTTCACTGCGCAGCAGTCAGGGATTTACTATGCCATGTCAATGGCCGCCGGAACTTCCATGGTAACGGCTGTGGGGGTGGAGACGGATACGGCGGATTATAATGATCTGAAAAGGGGATCCATTCTCTATCTGGGGTACCTGGATCAGGGCAGGAAAGTGACGTTGACCAACGGGGATGAGAAGGATGAAACACCTGATATAAACTTTGCGGTATACCGCATGGATGAAGAGGTGCTCAGGGAGACGCTGGGAATATTATCGGAACAGCATCTGGAGCAGGTGGAGTATTCCAGTGACCGTATCCGCGGGGAAATCAGCATGGCAGAGGCGGGCAGGCTGATCCTGTCGGTGCCTCTGGAGGCAGGCTGGAGGATCCGGGTGAACGGGGAAGAGGCGGAGGCAGTTCCCTTCGGGGGATGCCTCGTGGCTTTTGACCTGGAACCGGGGGAATATACCATAGAAATGCATTATGTGCCCCAGGGAACGGGGGCGGGGATCGCGGTGTCGGCGGTCAGCCTGCTGCTCTTTGCCCTGGTCATGGTGCTGCAGCGCAGGGTGGTCGGCCGGAAGGAAGAGGTGATCTACACGCCCTCATGAAGCGGACAGGGAGGTACAGAGATGGACTTGTTTTCCATGCTGGTTATGACAGCGCTAAAATTGTACTTCGGCATAGGCGCATGCAGAACCATTTCCATGACATTCAAGACATTCGGCAGATCCCTAAAGATAAAGAACAGGAAACTGGCGGAAATGCTGATCGCGTACAGAAATACATGGGGTATTGCAACGAGTGTGGAGAAAAGGAACAGGATGTCTTTACCAGGCCTGGTTTCCTATGTGATATTTCTTCCGCAAATTGCCTTCCTTGTATACGACTGGCAGCTTTTTGTGTCTTCGGGCGCTGTGGGACGCTGCCCGTCGGAAGAAACATATCTGTTGGTAGCGGCGGGATATTACATTGTTATGGTATCCCGGAATATAAAAGAAGCGGACAGGTTCAGGAAGGGTGAGATCATGTGAGCAGGAAAATGCCCTGCCTCACACGGAAGAACGCAGATATGGAGTTTACCCCTGGGCTGAACCGCCGCAAGGCTGCAAGGAGGAGGGAAAACGATATGGACGGAAAATTGAGGAATATGACAACCCTGTACCTCTCAAGGGGAGATAAAATGTTGATGCTTTACCGTCAGGGGAGCAGGGTGGTCAATGATGTATGGACAGGCTCCGCAGGAGGACATTTTGAAGAATTTGAGTTAAACGACGCCAGAGCCTGCGTGCTGCGGGAATTGCAGGAAGAATTGGGGATCACGGAACACGAGATCAGCAATCTGAGGCTGCGTTATGTGACGCTGCGGAGGATAAAGGGAGAGATACGGCAGAATTATTATTTCTTTGCGGAGCTGAATGATGAGGTTGACAGGGAGTTTATTTCCGATGAGGGGATATGCAGATGGTTCCCCTTGTCGGAACTGCCTTCTTTGGAAATGCCCTTTACTGCGGGATATGTGATAGCGCATTACCTGGAAACGGGATATGGGACGGATAGGGTCTATGGCGGAATTGCAGACAGGAAGACAGTTGTATTTGTGGAGATGCCTGAATCAAACTAAGGAACTGTGAAGACTAATTCTTTCACAGTTCCTAAAGAAGCGCTGATTATACTGCGTAACGCTGAATATTGCCTAATGTAATCATGCGATTGAACCAGTCAGCGTTATGCAGTCTGGTTTCACGGCAAGTGAAATTATGGCCGGGGAAGAATGCGAAGCATTCTTCGAAGTGCCTCGAAGAGACAATTTTGTATCCGATAGGAAATTCTGTCCTGGCCGGGGAAGAATGCGAAGCATTCTTCGAAGTGCCTCGAAGAGACAATTTTGTATCCGATAGGAAATTCTGTCCTGGCCGGGGAAGAATGCGAAGCATTCTTCGAAGTGCC
>CAOKWI010000140.1 GCA_948473115.1 uncultured Lachnospiraceae bacterium
ATGGAGTGTAAGACTAAATTCAGCCAATAGTGGAATTTACTTTTTCATTTAACCTCTCTCTTTACCCTTTAAAATTTATGTTTACATTTACAGCCGCATATGATAAACTATGTAAGTATGATTTAGCCGACACTCGGTTTTCGGGGACTCCAACCGCTGCTTAGTGCCAGGCGGTTCATGCAAAATACAATAACACAGTGATTTATATGGAGGAAAAGAAAATGATTTCTAAGGAAAAGAAAACAGCGATCATGACTGAGTATGCGAGAACACCCGGCGACACCGGTTCACCCGAGGTACAGGTGGCTGTCCTGACCGCAAGGATCCAGGAACTGACCGAGCATTTAAAGGCGAATCCCAAGGATCATCATTCCCGCCGTGGTATGCTGAAGCTGGTAGGCCAGAGACGTGGTCTCCTGGAGTATCTGAAGAGGAAGGATATCGAGAGATACCGTTCTTTGATCGAGAGACTGGGATTAAGAAAATAAGCATTATGCTGACAGTAGGCGGAAGGCAGCCGGATGACCGGCACTTTCCGCTTGTTGTGCATATACAGGAACCGCTGTCGGTCGGCATTTTTTGATGTGCTTGATGTGGTGTATTAGATGGTGTTTTGACCGGACAGCAGAAGAAGTGATCATGGAGCAGAAGTAAGCCCCGAGACCGCTGAAAAGAGCATGGATGCCGTGTGAGAGGTCACAGCATGCCGGAGGGAATCCTGTTTTTTTCAGTAGTTTCGGTGTCTTCTGTTCCTTGAGATAGACAAGCCATTATAAAGGCAGAATGGAGGACATATGTACAAATGTTATGAAATGGAACTGGCCGGCCGTACCCTGAAGGTTGATATTGACCGTGTGGGCAAGCAGGCAAACGGATGTGCTTTCATGCACTATGGGGATACGGTGGTGCTTTCCACGGCAACCGCATCGGAGAAGCCCAGGGAGGGTATTGATTTCTTTCCTCTGAGCGTGGAATTTGAGGAAAAGATGTATGCGGTGGGAAAGATTCCCGGCGGCTTTAACAAGAGAGAGGGAAAGGCAAGCGAAAATGCAGTCCTGACCAGCCGTGTCATCGACAGACCCATGCGTCCCCTGTTCCCCAAGGATTACAGAAATGACGTTACCCTGAACAACCTGGTAATGAGTGTGGATCCTGAGTGCCGCCCTGAACTGGTAGCCATGCTGGGCGCGGCCATTGCCACCTGCATTTCCGATATTCCCTTTGACGGCCCCTGTGCCATGACCCAGGTGGGGATGATCGACGGTGAACTGGTGATCAACCCCTCCCAGGAACAGTGGAAGGTTGGAGACCTGAACCTGACCGTTGCCTCCACAAGGGAAAAGGTCATCATGATCGAGGCAGGAGCCAACGAGGTTCCCGAGGACAGGATGATCGAGGCGATCTACAAGGCTCATGAGGTGAACCAGACCATCATTGCCTTTATTGACAAGATCGTTGCCGAGGTGGGCAAGCAGAAGCATGAGTATACCAGCTGTGCGATCCCCCAGGAAATGTTTGATGAAATGATGAAAGTGGTTACTCCCGCAGAGATGGAAGAAGCCGTATTTACGGATGATAAGCAGACCCGCGAGGAGAATATCCGCGTGATCACAGAGAAGCTGGAGGAAGCTTTCGCCGACAACGAGGAATGGCTTGCCATCCTGGGCGAGGCTGTTTACCAGTATCAGAAGAAGACCGTGCGCAAGATGATCTTAAAGGATCACAAGCGTCCCGATGGCCGTGAGATGACACAGATCCGTCCTCTGGCGGCAGAGGTGGATATCATTCCCAGGGTGCATGGTTCCGCCATGTTCACCCGTGGACAGACGCAGATCTGCAATGTATGTACGCTGGCGCCCCTGTCCGAGCAGCAGAGAGTGGACGGGCTGGATGAGAATGAGGTCAGCAAGAGATATATGCACCATTACAATTTCCCTTCCTACTCCGTAGGTGAGACCAAGCCTTCCAGGGGTCCCGGGAGACGTGAGATCGGGCATGGCGCACTGGCAGAAAGGGCACTGATTCCGGTACTTCCCAGCGAGGAAGAGTTCCCCTATGCCATCCGTACCGTATCCGAGACTTTTGAGTCCAACGGTTCCACTTCCATGGCGTCCACCTGTGCGTCCTGTATGTCCCTGATGGCGGCAGGTGTGCCCATCAAGAAGATGGTGGCAGGTATTTCCTGCGGTCTGGTAACCGGTGAGACGGATGATGACTTCGTACTGCTTACCGATATCCAGGGACTGGAAGATTTCTTTGGCGATATGGATTTCAAGGTGACCGGTACCACAGAGGGTATCACGGCGATCCAGATGGATATTAAGATACACGGCCTTACCAGACCTATTGTGGAGGGCGCAATTGCGCGCTGCCGCGAGGCAAGGCTCTTCATTATGGACACCTGTATGAAGCCTGCCATTTCAGAACCCAGGCCGGAAGTAGGACCTTATGCGCCTAAGATCATCTCCATTCAGATTGATCCTGAGAAGATCGGGGATGTGGTCGGCCAGAGAGGCAAGACCATCAATGAGATCATCGCCCGCACAGGCGTTAAGATCGATATTACCGACGACGGAAACGTATCTGTCTGCGGTACGGATAAAGAGATGATGGAGAAAGCGGTGGAGATGGTGAAGATCATTGTCACCGACTTCGAGGAAGGCCAGATTTTCAAGGGCAAGGTGGTAAGCATCAAGGAGTTTGGTGCATTCATTGAGTTCGCTCCCGGCAAGGAGGGCATGGTGCATATCTCCAAGATCGCCAGGGAAAGGATCAACCGCGTGGAGGATGTCCTGACACTGGGCGATGTGGTCACTGTGGTATGCCTGGGTAAGGACAAGATGGGCAGAATCAGTTTCTCCATGAAGGATGTGGCACAGAAATAAGTCAGATCAAAGCCGGGGTGGAAATGGATCAGGACCGGATGAAGGTCAGATCAAAGCCGGATGGAAACAGATAAAGAAAAGTTCAGAAAGACAGCCGCACTGATTAGATCAGCGCGGCTGTCCTTATCATTCAGCTCGTTCGGGGAGCCTTATTTCATCTGCTCTTCCTGCTTCTTGATCATACGACGAACCATCTCGCCGCCGATAGAACCTGCCTCACGGGAAGTCAGATCACCGTTGTAACCCTCTTTCAGGTTTACGCCAAGCTCGGAAGCTACCTCGGTCTTAAAACGATCCATAGCTGCCTTTGCTTCAGGTACTTCTACTCTATTACTTCTGTTACCGGACATTTCATTCACCTCCAAACATTACATATTTAATACCTTCTCTATTTTCAAGATAAGTGCCGCTATCACTTATCCTGAAAATTTCTCAGTCAAGTAATTGCTGCGACTTATCTTGGTCTTATTATCTGCCCTGAGTGGAAAAATATGATGGAAGTTTCTGGATTTTTGTTTTTGTTTTCTTCCTTTTATGGTATACTTACTTAGGCACTGTTAAAGAATTAATCTTCACATTTGACTTGTTTGAGACTGCAAATGCTGCGTCAAAATGTAAAGTTAATTCTTGACAGTTCCTTAATGAGACCGGAAAGCTGCGGCTGACCGTGATCACACACATGATTCTGACTTACGAAGATTCGTTCTGAGTAGTAAGGGTTTCTTTTTTATACCTTGCTTGTAAGTCAAATTTTATGATTGCCGGAGGACGGTACGAGGAGGTAAAACATGATTCAGACAAAAAAAATGAAACGGAAAAAGCTTTTGGCGGTGGCCTTGAGCCTGTTGATGCTGACAGGCATATTGGGCGGCTGCGGAACTGAGAGCCAGCCAGAGGGCAGCGCAGCGGCAGGGACCGCAGTGCAGTCAGAGGGCAGCGCAGCGGCAGGGACCGCAGTGCAGTCAGAGGGCAGCGCAGCGGC
>CAOKWI010000141.1 GCA_948473115.1 uncultured Lachnospiraceae bacterium
TCGCTTTGGTAGGCCGTTACCCTGCCAACTGGCTAATCAGACGCGGGTCCATCGTGTACCCCAGGGAGATAAATCTCCCAAGTTTTCACACAGAACCATGCGGTCCCGTGCGCTTATGCGGTATTAGCACCTGTTTCCAGGTGTTATCCCCCGGTATACGGCAGGTTACCCACGCGTTACTCACCCGTCCGCCACTAACTTAACATTCACTAGGTTTCCTGTTAAGTCCGTTCGACTTGCATGTGTTAAGCACGCCGCCAGCGTTCATCCTGAGCCAGGATCAAACTCTCATGTTTTTGGTTCGTTCCCGTCAGATTCTTCATCTGGCTTTACTTTTTGTTTCTCGTTCTCTGAATAATTCTTTTCTTGGAATTTTCAGGGTTGCATCACTGTTTATTTGTCAAGGTTCCCTGTTGTCGCCTCAGCGACAGCTTACTTAGAATACCATAAGCTTACGGCTGTGTCAACAACTTTTTTAAATTTTTTTACCAATTTTTTCTGATTCAATTGGTGGGTTTTTATATTAGCATACCACCACACCGTTTGTCAACAGCATTTCATAAAAAAATCAGAAGAACTTTTACAGTGCTTCTGATCTTCTTACTTGGCAGTCTAAACGGAGAAAGAGGGATTTGAACCCTCGCGCCGGTTGCCCGACCTACACCCTTAGCAGGGGCGCCTCTTCGGCCTCTTGAGTATTTCTCCATATCCGAATTACGTCACTGCCAATATTCTGTTGCGCATCAACATTTCTGACGCAAAAATTATTATACCTAAGGATGAAGGCTTTGTCAATCGCTTTTTTCATTTTCCCTAATACTTTGATATTCTAACGTCCCCGCTGGTGGTCTGGATCTCAATATGGTTATTCCCTCCATTACCCCCATGGATCCCCTGTGCATGATTCCTTCGAGAGGAAAATGTCAGGTCATTGTCAAAAAAAGTTCCGATATCTCCGCTGGTTGTACTGACCTCCAATTCAAATTCATTTTCTTCTGAAAGCGTCACGCTTACATATCCGCTGCTGCTGTTTATGTTCAGGGCTCCTGCCAGTTCTTCCAGACTCAGCCGGATATCCCCGCTGGTAGTTTCTATGCTGCCATCGCCTTTTTGAACCGTGATCTGTACGTCCCCGCTCTGCGTGCTTACCTGGAAGCTGCCCTCTGTGCTTCCTGCCATAATACTGCCTGAAGTGGTGGATATCCTCCTGTCCCCGCTTCCCTCAGATATCTTTACAGAGCCGCTGGAAGTCGAAGTCTGAACATCTCCGTCGGCATATTGTACCTCCACGTCTCCGCTGGTAGTCTTAAACTGTGCATTTCCCGTCAGTGTCCCGATCGAAAGGTAACCGCTGCTGCATTCTGTTTTCGCCTCGCCTGTGAGTTCCTCTATGTTGATATCCCCGCTGCTGGTTTTCAGCTGCGCGTCTCCCGTTATCGTTTTGGCAGTCACATTTCCGCTGCTGCACTCTATGTCTGTCCTGCCCGTCAGTTCCTTCACATCCACGTCTCCGCTGGATGTCCCGATGTTGATTTCTCCCGTGGAAGAATCTGTGCCTGCATGAATATCTTCCACTTTAACGTAACCGCTGGAAGTATTGACAGATACATTTTCCGCAGCCATAGAGGAAAATTCCACATCCCCGCTTGAACTGGTAATAGAGACATCCTTTTCCGATCTGACAGCAAGTTCCGAAACGATATCCCCACTGGACGTCTCCAGCAGAAGCTCCCCCTGATAGGACGCCGGCAAATAAACTTCCGTGTAATGCCTGTTGTAAGACCCACCATTACCAAACCAGAAGAATCCAAATCTGCCGTCATTCCTTCTTGCCCCCCTTATCTCAGCACAGTTTCCGTCCACCTTAACAGTAGAAAGTTCTTTTTCGCTCAGTTCGGAGCTGCTGTATTCCCTGACGGTAATCGCATCCTTTTCACTTTCAAGGAGATAGACGTCATTGCTGTTCATTCCGTACAATATAGAAATACTGTCTATCCCCTCAAGCGGAATTTCTTTTTCCAGCACAAGCTGTACATTGTTATAGCTTTGACGTCTGTCACGCCGGAACACGTCTCCGCCCGCCATGCCATACGCAAGTATTCCGCAAAGGCTGATGGTCACAATTGACAGCGCCACGATCAGACCAATCTTTATGCTTTTCATAACAGTGTTCATCCCCTCTCTATATATGGTTCTCATCTTCCCTGAGGCTGAAGATCAACCTTACAATGGACTGGACACACAATGCAACAGGGAAGATCAGCCAGGTGAGCTGCCACTCATAGGTGGAAAAGCTGATCATAAAATACAGCACCAGGGCCAGTGTCCAGATAATGGAATTAATGGATCTGCGCACCGCCTTTTCCTTATTACTATTGTGTCTGACTTCCTTATACTTCTCCACCATGTCGGTCTGTTCCTTTTTCGTGTAATCAGGATACATATTGGCGGCATATACCAACATGATTGTAGGTGGGATACAGATCAGCAGCGCAATGACCAGTCCCAGATTGGCAAAGTCGAAATAATAATTGTGCAGCATGCCGCCAAACAGGCCGAAGCTAAAAAAGACCACCCCTGCAAAAATATACATTCCTACCGCAGCAGCCATCAGTACCGCCCTTTTCCTGCGATCCTTCTCCGGCAGGGTAAGCAGATTCCGCTCCTCCATCTCAGGAAAAAGCTCACTCACATCGCCAATGGATTCCACCACATTTGTATAGGCGTCTTCCTCAGAATATCCGTCCGCCACCATATCATCATATTTATCCATGGCATTCTGTATCATTTCCTGTTTCAGATCCAGAGCCTTCCTTGTCTTGGGCGCCTCTGCAAAAATTTGATTAAAGTGCTGTCTGATTTTTTCTTTCATGAAAGATTCCTCCCGCATATGCTGTTATCTCAATAATTTGTCTATCATATCCTTGGCTTCCTGCCACTCCTTCTTATATCCCTGGTATGCCTTTATGCCCTCTTCTGTTATGGCATAATACCGCCGCCTGGCTCCGACAGTTTCATCTCCCCAATAAGTCCTGATGTACCCTGCCTGTTCCAACCTCCTGAAAGCCGAATAAAGCGTCGCCTCTTTCAGTTCATAGGTATTGTCAGTCTTTTTCATGATATCCTTATTAATTTGATAACCATAACTGTCCTGTTCCAGAAGATGTGATAAAATAATGGCCTCCGTATGTCCCCTGAGAATATCTGATGTGATCGACATAATGTCCCTCCTCTCCTACAGATATTTTCCTGTGCCGCGATTAAGTATAGTATATAGTAATATACCTCGTCTGTCAAGGTATATTTATAATTTTAGTATATTCCCCGTTTTAGTATATTTTCTGTCTTAGTATGCTTTTTGTTTTAGTATGTTTCTGTTTCAGTATGTTTTCTGTTTCAGTAT
>CAOKWI010000142.1 GCA_948473115.1 uncultured Lachnospiraceae bacterium
TTCCCACAAATCCAAACTTAGGAGAAATCCAAACTTTTCTGTAAATCGTTTAATAATAAGGGATTCTTGTGGAAAAAAGTTTAGATTTTATTTTCTGCTCTTTCTGAATCTATTACCATAAGATTCAGGAGGTGATCAGCACATGAAATTTAAAAAAACAAAAAATACCTATGCTGACTTGATTCAGAGACTAAAAAACCATGGATATTCAAAATCCTACATTACACGGCTGGAAACGGAGATTAACTGGCTGGTTCGTAACCAGGACAGGGAAAGCGTCCAATCTTATGGGGATGCCTGCCGTATACGGATAAGCCGGACAAAATCCCGGAATATGCAGATAACCTATCGGCGGGTATACAGGACCCTGGAAGAATTCGACCTTTACGGCAGGTATCCTGTCGGCGTGTGTGCAGGAATATCGGCAGAACGTGGTTCTTACTGGCAGCTCAATTCTGCCTTCCGTGAAGTGATAGACATTTATAAAGACTCCGGGGCAAAGCGGGGATTAAAAGAATCCACCCTCTACAGGACTGCTTTTAGTGCATCCAGTTTTCTTCTGGCTATGCAGAACCGTGGCAGGGAATCTTTAAATGGCATAACCGAAGATGATGTCATTTCTTATTTTGTCCGCGAAGATGGGCGCAGCCCTTTAAGCGGAGGATACAGGGATACGGTCGCTTCAGTATTTAAAACAGATCTGGGAATCCATACAGAACCGGCCAGACGAATCCTTGCATATATCCCTGTCATCCGCCAGCGCAGAAAAAATATCCCGTACCTGAATTCAGAAGAAGCCGATGCAATCCACAATGCACTTAGTTGCCCCGACTCCGGACTCTGCATGAGGGACAGGGCTATTGGAATGCTGCTCTTCTTTACAGGGATCAGGGGCTGTGACATTTCCTGTATGAAATTTTCAGACATTGACTGGGAAAAGGAAGAGATACGCATCATCCAGCAGAAAACTGCAAACGGACTGATTCTTCCAATGTCTGCGGCAGTCGGCAACGCCATATATGACTATGTTGCTGCGGAACGCCCTTCCTCGGAGGAACCATATATTTTTCTGTGCAGGACAAAACCTTATGGTGCGCTGTCACGCGGCTCGGTCTGGAAAGCCGTTTCAAAAGTCTACGGGGCTGCCGGCATCAGGCAGGGGGAAGGGGAACGCCAGGGAACGCACCTGTTCCGTCATCATGTGGCATCAGCCCTTGCGGGGAAGGGCATTGCACGTCCTGTAATCAGCGAAACTCTTGGACATACTGCCCCGAAATCCCTCGACTGTTATCTTTCAGCTGACATACAGCACCTCCGGGAATACGCGCTCAGCATTGAGCTGTTTCCCGTCAGCGGGGAGGTGCTGCCGTTATGAGTATCTACCATTCAGGATTTTCGGACAGTATAGAAGCTTTTGTAAACAGCCGTAAAATATCAGGCGCATGGAATGAAACTGTTTTCGGGCTGAATATAAGGATATTCGACCATTATTGTGCCAGATATTATCCCGCAGAAGCACTCCGGCAGGAAATGGTGGACGTATGGTGTGCCAAACGTGAAACGGAAAATGTGAATTCCTGTTACACCCGGACGCTGGTCATCCGCCTTTTTATCGAGTACCTCCACAAACACGGCCAGACGGACGTCCTTCCGCCGCCAGTATTGAGACAGGATAAAAAGCGGCGTATCCCCCATGCATTCAGCCGGGAGGAACTGGAACGGTTCTTCCATGAATGCGACAGCATCACACCCTGCAGGGGGCGGATGGCTTATGCTTCTGAATTAAGAAAGATAACGTGCCCTGTATTCTTCCGCATCCTATACAGCAACGGAATCCGTACAACAGAGGCACGGTTTTTGATGCGCCGCAGCGTTGATTTTGGGCAGGGCGTACTTGATATACAGAAATCGAAAGGCTATGACCAGCATTATGTAGCCCTCCACCAAAGCATGGCTGAACTGCTGGAACGCTATGACAGGGCGGCGGACAGGCTGTGCCCTGGCAGGACATACTTTTTTGAATCACCGGCCGGGCTGCCTTATTCACGCGCATGGGTATCCTATAACTTTTCCGTGCTGTGGGAAAAAGTAAACGGTAAAAAGGGGAATACTGTCGCCTATGATCTCCGGCATCATTACGCCACCACAAATATCAACCGCTGGAAAGACGATGTATTTGGTTTTAATGACCGCCTCCATTATCTGGCGAGGTCAATGGGGCACCGTGACACAGGATCCACTCTGTATTATTATTCTGTTGTCCCAAGGCTGGCAGACATGATACAGGAAAAAACAGAGGAAAGCTTCAACAGCATTGTGCCGGAGGTGGATTATGAAGAAGAATAACAGGGAAGCCGCCCGTATGGCAGGATATATCTCTGAATTCCTCCATGATTATGCGCCACAGTTTCTGACATCCAGTGAACATACGCTGAAATCTTACCGGGATGCGTTGACTCTCTATATCGTATTCCTTGAAGAAAAAGGGGTTACGCATGACAGCCTTGGAAGGTGTTGCTTTGAGAGGGGTTCCATAGAGGAATGGATCATCTGGCTGAAGGATGCAAGGCGCTGCGCCCCGGAAACATGCAATATACGGCTCGGCTCCCTCCGGGTATTTCTGGAATTCCTGGGAAACAAAGAAATCGGGCTTCTGTACTTGTATCAGGAAGCAAAACTCATCAAACGCCAGAAATGCCAGAAAAAGAAAGTGGAAGGGCTTACCCGTGAAGCGGTTGCCGCAATCCTGGCAGCGCCAGACCCTTCCACCTGGACAGGAAAAAGGGATCTGGTGTTTCTGACGCTTTTGTATGCAACTGCAGCAAGACTTGACGAGATTCTGTCCGTCAGGCTCTCGCATCTGTACCTTGATGCCGCCAAGCCTTACGTAAACCTGTACGGAAAAGGCAACAAGATACGGACGGCCTATCTTCTTCCAAGGGCAGTTGAACATATCCGGATCTATCTGAAAGCATTCCATGAACCAGAGCCAGACCCGGAAATGTATTTATTCTATTCCCGTGTAGGCGGAAAATATGTGAAACTGACAGAGCCTGCACTTGATAAGCGGATAAAAATATATGCGGCGGACGCCCACAAAAGATGCCCGGAGGTTCCGCTGGATACCCACGCCCACCAGTTCCGCCATGCCAAAGCTACCCACTGGCTGGAGGATGGCATGAATATCATACAGATCAGCTTTCTTCTTGGCCATGCAAGTCTGGATACAACCATGCGGTATCTGGACATAACAACGGATGATAAACGGAAAGCGCTGGCTACACTGGAGGGCGAAAAAGAAAAGAATGTCAC
>CAOKWI010000143.1 GCA_948473115.1 uncultured Lachnospiraceae bacterium
CCTGCTCCAGATCAGCCATTTTCACCCTTACCCCATGGCAGGGAAGGGTTTCTGCAACTTCGGAATGGCGGCAGTAAAACCACGCCCCATTTCTAAGTGACATGGCATGGTCGCAGCAGCCGCAGAATACTTTCCCGCGGAGAAGGTAGTCACGCCGTTTTTTATTCGGAAGGGAGAAACGCCTGATTGAAGCGTTGGCTTTCTCAAACAACTCCATGCTTACGATTGCCGGGTGGTGGTCCGGGATTTTGAACCACTCGCTTTCATCCTTTAACTTCATACGGCGGCTGCCAATTTCCTGTACCCTGCGCTTGCCGATCACGTAGGTGCCGGTATACCGCTGGTCCTCCAGCATCCGCAGGACTGTTGAGCTGCTCCAGACGCCGTGTGTCCTGGAAACATTATAGTGGTCTTTCCCTTTATCCCTCCGGTATTCCCCAGGGGTGGGGATATTCATGGCATACAGTTTCCGCGTGATCTCGGCGGCCGTATTGCCGTCAGCCGCCCATTCAAATATCTGCCGGACAATCCCTGCAACGTCCTCGTCCGGCTCCATGCGCCCGTCCGCGCTCTTGCGGTAGCCATAGGGACAGATGACGCTCTGGTATTCGCCCCGGCGCATCTTTGCGTATTTGGCGCTTTTCGTTTTCATGGACATATCCCGGCTGTAACATTCGCTGATAAGATACTTAAAGGCAACGTCAATCCCTCCGGTATCTCCTTTGAAATTGGCGGTGTCAAAATCATCACTGACTGAGATAAACCGGGTATGGTAGAGCGGAAACACCCGCTCAATGAAATAGCCGGTCTCAATGCTGTTACGGCCAAACCGGGAGAGGTCTTTTACGATGATACAGTCGATCTTCCCGGCCTGGACCATCGTCAAAAGCTCCTGTACCGCAGGGCGCTCAAAATTCGTGCCCGTATGGCCGTTATCAACAAATTCCAGCACTTCGCCGTTATCCCATTCCGGCAGCGACATGGCCTTTTCCCGGAGGATCAGCTTTTGGTTGGGAATACTCAAACTCTCGGTCTTAAAGTCCTCCACGGACAGACGGATATAAAGGGCGATCACATATTTTTTGTGCATGGTTCCACCGCCTTTCCCTGAGGTACCCGTGCCGCTCCAGCTCTTTCAGGGCGGTAGTGATTGAATCCACGCCGTCCTTGCAGATATGGGCGAGCCCCTTTGTGGTATAGTCCCAATCTTCCGGAAGCGACAGCATGAGCGAGAGAAGCAGAAATTTGTGAACTTTGGAAATTTTATACAGGTTGAAAAATAAGCACTACAAAAAGACCACCGCAGAACGCTGGCCTTATGGAAAGTGGGAACATTTATTTAAGTTTCTTCGGTTTCTGCAACCGTGAACTGCTTGCCTATCGTGATGAAAAACGCAATCCCTATTCGCAAACGTATCTGAAAACAGTTCACAATCAGCTTTCAGCAATATTTAACCATGCAGTGCGCTATTATGACCTCCGCTCCAATCCTGCGGCAAAGGCGGGCAATATGGGGAGTGAGGAACACAAAGAAATACAGGATTTGGCCCTGCCCCATAAAAAGGTACCCCTCCATATCCCTGAAATAAAGCTTCATCGCCATCAGTCCCCGCCCCCTTTCAGGCATGCCATCAGGCTGTTTCCAGGCTTTGCGAAGAATTCCCCGCTGGTCCTGTCGATCCGGTCCGGCATGTAGTCGATGTACTGGCGGGTCATCTCCTCATAGGCATGTCCCAGATAATCCCTGACTCCTTGGATGGATACCCCGCTGTCATAAAAGCGGGTAGCCACTCCGTGTCGGTAATCATGGGACCGGAAGAGGTATTCTTTCTTCTGTTTATGCTTCTACTATAGGGCGGGAGACTGTCCCATCTCCTTCTGCTCCTGCCCCTCCTTAGGAAACGGGACCTCAAACAGCCGCAGGATCTCTTTCTGGGACTCAAACTCCCTCTCCGCAATAAATTCCATAAATTCCCTGTCATCCCTGTGCGCCCGCTCCAGCAGGGACACATAATCCCCCCGCAGGATGGGCGGCACGACTACAGGCAGGTATCCGTCCTGGATCAGTGCCAGGTTCATCAAAAGCCTTGCCACCCTGCCGTTCCCGTCCTTGAAGGGGTGGATGAACACAAACCTCTTGTGGAGCTGGGCGGCAAATTCCACGGGATGGTATTCCTCCCTCTCCTTCTGTACCCAGGCAAACAGACAGTCCATCTCCCTCTGTATCTTCTCCGGGGCAGCCACGGGATACTGCGACCCTGTGATCAGCACCCGGACATCCCGGTAGCGCCCGGCATACCCCGGCTCAATATTCTGGTAGAACAGCCCATGCATCTTCAGCACGGTCTGCTCGTCAATGCGCCTGTCCCGAAACACGGAGAACATAAAATCATAGGCTCTTGCATGATCCACCGCCTCCAACACGTCCCGGAGCGGTTTCCCGCCCACCGTCAGGCCGTCCTCCAGGAGCACTTTCGTCTCGCTCTCTGTCAGGGAGTTCCCCTCCAGCGCGTTGGATGTCCATGTCAGTCCGATCCGGTAATAATCCTGTATCTGCCCCAGCATTTCGCCTTCCATCGGACGCAGCCCATGGATCTCTTTCTGGAAAAGGTCTATTTTTCTCAGTATCTCCATCCTGTCACCATCCTTTCAAACCCATTGACATCATACCACAAAATCCC